>NZ_JMQM01000003.1 GCF_000733725.1 Nitratireductor basaltis
AACCGGCCGAACTTTCGGGCGGCCAGCAGCAACGCGTGGCGCTTGCCCGCTCGCTTGTCATGGAACCGAAGGTGCTGCTGCTCGACGAGCCGCTTTCCAATCTCGACGCAAGATTGCGTCTGGAGATGCGCACCGAATTGCAGCGCGTGCAGCGCGAGAGCGGTGTGACCATGGTGTTCGTAACTCACGACCAGGACGAAGCGCTGGCGCTTGCCGACCGCATCGTTGTCATGAAGGATGGCGTTATCGAGCAGCTTGGCACACCCGAAGAAGTCTACAACACCCCGTCCTCGCGTTTCGTGGCAGACTTCGTGGGCTTCGAGAACATTTTCGCGCTCGAGCAGGGAAAGCTCAAGACGGACGCGGGATTGAAGCCACTTTCCGGCACTGCATCTGTTGAAGCTGCCGGCCTTGCCTGGCGACCGAATGCGGTCGCGCTCGGGGAAGGGCAATTCAAGGGCGAGGTCCGCGGTGTCGCTTTCGCAGGCGGGACGCGTGAATATCTCATCCAGTCCCCGATTGGCGCGATCAAGGCGGAGATGGATGCAGCTGCACCCATATTCGAGCCGGGCAGCGAGATCGCTTTTGACCTGCCGCCCGAGCGCGCGGCCATCCTCCAGCGTATGTGAGTGCAAGCATGGTGTGGATCGATACGGATATGGGATTTGACGACATTCAGGCAATCCTGATGGTCGATCACTCCCGTTTCGACATAGCCGGTGTTTCACTTGTGTTCGGCAATGCGCCCATGGCGCAGGTCCGCCGCAACGCTTCGCGGGCGAAAGCCTTTTTCGGTTGGAATTTTCCCATATTCGCGGGTGCTCACCAATCGGTTCTCGGGAAGGTGGAAACCCCGATCCATGTTCTGGGACCGCAAGGGATGCCCACGCGCGGACGTATTCTGCCTGAGGCACCGGAACTGGAGATGACGCCTGCTCTTGCCGCCCTGGCCGAATGGCTTGAGGGGCTCGAGGAACCCGGACGTATCCTGGCTCTGGGGCCGCTGACCAATATTGCGATCCTAGCACTTGCGCGCCCGGATCTGAGATACAAGATCGGCGCGATCACCTGGATGGGTGGTGGTGCCACCCGCGGCAACCACACACCCTCAGCAGAATTCAACGCCTTCGCAGACCCGGAGGCACTGGCCATCGTTCTTGCGAATGATCTGCCTCTGCGTGTGGCCGATCTCGATCTTTGCCGACAGGTTCAGATCACGCCGCAGGATGTCGAGGACCTCGCTGCAGCCAATACCGAGCGTTCCAAACTGCTTGCTGATCTTCTCGGCGGCTTTCTCGACATCGCGATCTCCCGCGGGCGGCCTTCCATGTCGCTTTATGATCCGACCGCTGCGGCAGCCTTCATTGCGCCCAATGCCTTCCAGTTCAAACCCGCCTTCGTGTCGGTCGAACTTGCAAGCGAAAAGAGCCGGGGGCGTACGATCGTGGACCAGCGCGAGGGTGTCGAGGCAAACGTTTCCTGGGGCATGCGCGCGGATGCCGAGCGGGTGCGTGCCCTGGCGCTTGAGGCCATTGCAGAGGCCTGCTTCGAATGATCTCTCGCGGGAACTTTGGCGATCGCCGCCTGCGTGACCGGGCGGTTGCTGCCGCGCGCGGGGAAGGAGCCTTCGACCTTCTCATCAAGGGCGCGACGCTTCTGGACGCGGTGACGGGGGAGTTGCGTCCTGCCGATATCGGCGTGACCGGCGCACTCATTGCGAGCGTCCACGCGCCTGATGCCCGCCATGACGCGGCTGAGGTGTTCAAGGCCGACGGGCTTTTCGCCACACCGGGCCTTATCGACATGCATATGCATGTGGAAAGCTCGATGGTGACACCGGCCGAATATGCGCAGGCAGTCGTGCCACGCGGGGTGACCACCGTGGTCTGGGACCCGCACGAATTTGCCAATGTGCACGGACTGGAAGGCGTGCGGTGGGCCATCGAGGCTGTGCGCGAACTGCCGCTGCGCGTGCTTGTGCTTGCACCATCCTGCGTGCCCGCAGCACCAGGCCTTGAGCTGTCGGGTGCGGATTTCGGTGAAGCCGAGCTGGCACAGATGCTGGCCATGCCCGAAATTTCCGGCATTGCCGAAGTCATGAACATGCAAGGGGTTATCGACCGGGATAACCGCATGACCGGCATCATGCAGGCGGGACTGGAAAGCGGTAAACTGATCTGTGGCCATGCGCGTGGCTTGTCCGGTGAGGCACTCAATGCCTTCGCAGCCGCGGGTATCGGCTCCGACCATGAACTGACCTGCGCGGACGACCTTATGGAAAAGCTGCGGGCCGGGTTCACGATCGAGCTTCGCGGCTCCCACGATCACCTTCTGCCCGAGATGGTGGAGCGACTGAATGCGCTCGGTCATCTGCCGTCGACCCTCACGCTTTGCACGGACGACGTCTTCCCTGACGATCTTCACCGTCGCGGAGGGCTAGACGATGTCGTGCGCAGACTGGTGCGTTATGGAATGCCGGTCGAATGGGCGGTGCGTGCGGCAACGCTGCACGCCAGCCATCGCCTCAAACGCCATGATCTCGGCTTGATCGCACCGGGGAGGCGGGCCGATATCGCGCTTTTCGCGGACCTGCGGGATCTCAAAGCAGAAGCCGTGGTCACCGACGGAGCGATTGTGGCGCGTGAGGGAAGATTGCTGGCTGCCGCACCACGGCTGGATGTTGCTCCTCTTGAAAGGTCGGTGAAGGCTGACCGGGTCGCCGCTGATGATTTCAGGGTTTCAGGCCAGGGCAGAAAAGTCCGGGTTGCGACCATAGACCGTCCGCGCTTCACAAGCTGGGGCGAAGCGGTGACTTCCGTCATCAACGGCTTTGTCGTGCCGCCGGAGGGATCGACATTGATCAGTGTCATCCACCGCCACGGCAAGGCGCCCGCCACGCCGCGGACGGGCTATCTGCGCGAGTGGGGGAAATGGCGCGGTGCATTTTGCACCACCGTTTCCCATGACAGCCACAATGTCACGGTCTTCGGTGGCAACGAGGAAGACATGGCACTGGCGGCGAACTTCGTCATCGAAGCTGGCGGCGGGATGGCCGTCGCAAGTGAGGGCAAGCTTCTTGCCTCGCTCGCTCTTCCTCTATCGGGACTTGTCTCGGATGCTCCGCTTGCCGAGATCGCTGAGCGGTTTGAAGCCATACGCGACGCAATGGAAAAGGTGGTCGACTGGCAGCCGCCCTATCTTGTCTTCAAGGCCTGCTTCGGCGCGACGCTTGCCTGCAATGCAGGACCGCATCAAACGGATCTGGGGATCGCAGACACTACGAGAGCAAGTGTTCTCGGCACTCCGGTACTGGAAGTGCTGGAGTAGAAAAAACCGGCGGCTCGTAGCCGCCGGTTCCGCGTTGATCAGATCTTGGGCTTGCCCAGATCCTGCCGACTGGCTTCCGACTTGGCTGTGTCGGAGATGCGCTTTGCAGCATCTTCCAGATTGTCCTTTGCCGCACTTGCAGCAGACTTGTCGCCGGGTGCGGCGCTGTCGGCCTTGGCCTTTTCTTCCCTGGCGATGTCTCGCGCCTCGGAGGCTGCGGCACCGGCGACCTTCCTGGCCTTTTCCGCCTCTTCGCGGAAGATGCGTTCGGCGTCCTCGAAGACCTGGTCGCTATAGCTGCCCATGGCGTCGTCTTCCGCACGGGTCCGCGGTAGGGCGGCACCGACTGCAGCGCCTACGGCAACCGCCAGCGCGCCGGCCACGAGAGGCTGATCATTGAAGAAATCAACAATCTCCTTCTTGCCCAGCGATGCGGCCTGCTCGGCGCGTAGCTGAGCCTGATAGGCGGCTTCACGCGCCTTGACGACGCGATCCCTGGCTGCGGCACTCATCGTCTCGGTGCCTTCGTGCAGGCGACGACGCATGTCCTCGGCCGAGGCCCTTGTGCGGCGGCCCAGATGATCGGCCTGTTCGCTCATGCGATCCCAGCGACTGGAGACGGCAGAACCCATATCGCTCATCGTATTCGAGGCGGAACCGGCAGCGCTGCTCGCACCGCCCTTGATCGTGCCGGCGGCATTCCGGAGACTGTCACCCGCAGAACCGGAGGAACCGGTATGGGAGACTGCGCTGTCACCTGCGTTGCGACGGGAATCCCCGTACATCATCCATGCCAGTCCGATGCCGGTCAGCGCTAGAGCGATGGGATTTTCCTTCGCCGAACGGCCGACCGACTGCGCCACGTCGCCGCCATGGCGGCTGACCTGATCGACGAGCTGACGTGCGATGCCTTCGACAGAAAACTTCTCCTGCAAGGCGTTGAGCGACTGGCTCAGGGCAGCGCGTTCCTGCTCGATGTCGCGTTCGATTTCTGCAGCGCTGCGGGTATCATGACTCATTGTAGCTCTCCTTGACTGCAGCGGCATCGCGGCGGACATTGCGGCTGGTGCGGGTTGGGGCGAGGCTCGACAGCTTCAGATCGCCCATGCCCTTGCGCGCCAGGATGTAGGCAATCAGCGCCAGCACGACGCCCACGATGAGCGCGGACCATCCGGCGGGAATGCCCGCCTCGGTCAAGGCCGTCACGAGGGCGGCGGCAAGGATGTTGAGGGCGGTGAGAGCAATCACGACGCCGCCAACGATCATGCCGACGGCTGCGCCTGCATGTTTCAGATTGTCGTTGATCTCGGTGCGCGCGAGGTCGAACTCGCCACGGACCAGATTTGTCGCATGGCTCAGCACGTCACCGAAAACGCTGCGTGCGCTTGTCTTTTGGGTATGTTCGCTCATGGCTTGCTCCCCGACACTGTTGTTCCGGTTGTGCTGGACACGGCTGGACTTGCAGGTGCTGCAGGGCTCACCGTCGATGCCGGTGCAGGTGTTGATGCCTGCGTTGGAGTTGTGCTCTGAGCGTCATTCTTCTGCGAGGCGACTGCAAAGCGGCTTGCAACAAAGCCGAGGGCGGCGGCACCACCAAGGAAGGCGGCCGGATTGTTTCGCGCAAAGCTGTTCAGATTGTTCAGCATCTCGCCAAAACTTTTGCCGCGCAGCGAATCCGATGTGCCTGAAAGACCGTCCGCAATCTGCTGAAAGGTCTTGGCCTGCATGGAATCCGAGCCAAACTCGTTGGAAGCGTTCTTGAGTGCGGAAGCGATGCCCGCGATCTCGTCGGCTAGCGAAGATTTCGCACCTTCCGCGCGCTTCTCGACTTCGGCTTGAGCAGCGCCGACCGTCTGCGACGCTTTCGTCTTAAGTTCTTCTGTAGTTCTGGTTGAATCGACCATCGGGAACCTCCTTTAGGCGATGAGGCTGAGGACGAAGAGCACCACAACCACGAGCCCGATCGTGTAGAAAATACTGTGCATGACTCTCTCCTGTTGTCGTTCTCACAATCTGTGGAAAGGGCTTTTGTTCCTTGAAATCGGGAAGGCCCGGCAAAGGAGAAGAGGCAGCCCGACCGCACGCGCTGCGGTCTGTCTGCGATCGAAGTTCAGTTTATCCGTCGGGCTGTGAAGCGCGTTGGTGCTACGCGCTCTCTCGGACCACCAGCCGCCCCAGGAACATCCTGTCGAGGTTCTTCGCCTCGCGGCTTTCCAGAACATCAACGAGATAGTTCGCCATGTCGGTTATCGGCTGGCGATAGGTAGTGAGCTGGTAGTTCGGGCTCGCGGCTTGCGGCACATCGTCGAATCCGATGACGGCAACATCGCCAGGCACTTCAAGGCCGAGGCGATGCCGGATCGTGTCTATTGCGCCGAGTGCCAGCGCGTCATTCTCGCAGACGATGATGTCGGGAATGTCTTCCCGTCGGGTATCGTGGAAGGTCTCGTACACGATCTGCGCGCTCAACAGCGGATCATAGGCAGCAACCGCCGCGGAGCCGGGAGTCGAGCCGCGATTTTCGTTCCACGCGCGCATGAAGGTTTCCTTGCGCATCAGATGGGCAGATGTCGTGCGCGGTCCCGCCAGATAGAACGGGCGCTGATAGCCGCGAGCCAGCACATATCGGGCGATCTCACGCGTTGCTGCCTCATCATCCACGCATATGGATATGGTGTTGGGATCCTCCGATCCGCGGGCAAAGATGATCAGCTTCTTGAAGCGCCTCGCCAGATGTGCGGTGCGCAGAACCTCATCGTCGAACTGCAGGCCGATCAGGATGGTGGCGTCGACGCGCCTCTGGCTCGCGTTGAGCAAAGCGGGTGCGGCATCGTCAGGGTCGAGCGTGTTCACGAGGAGGGTGTCCCAACCACGGCTGCGCAGCGCGCGTGTCAGGCGTTCGAGCATCACCAGCTTGTGAGGATTGGCAAAGTCGTCGATCAACAGCGCAACGAGGTTTGACCGGGTGGATGCCAGCGCGGCCGCATGGAGATCCGGCACATAGCCAAGCGATTGCGCAGCGGCCATCACGCGAGAGCGCGTCTTGGGCGAAATCGAAGCATCCTTCTTGAAGGCCCGATTGACCGTCCAGCGGGATACCCCCGCAGCTTCTGCCACATCGTCAGCAGTGACGTTTCCCTGCACTTCACTCTCGCTCAATATTCATTTCCCTGACCGGTTGCGCCGCGAAGACCCGTTCGAGCCGTCGCGTTATCCTTAGCTTTAAAAGGCATCAAATGCACGCGAGTTGCACGCGCGTGCAAAAAAGTCTTGCACACGCGTGCAAATTTGCTAATCCTACATCCGAGCGGCGCAGGGGAGGCGTCGCAGGTCTGGGAGGACTTCATGCTGAAAGTCGGGTTGCTCGGCGCGGGCCGCATTGGCCAGGTGCACGCGGCAAGCATCAGGAACAATCCACGTTCGACCCTGGTTGCGGTGTCGGATGTGCACGAGCAGGCTGCGGAGAAACTTGCCGCGGAATCGGGTTCGCAGGCGCGCAGGACGGAAGCCGTGCTCAACGATCCCGAAATTGATGCGGTATTGATAGCGACCTCGACCGATACCCATTCGGACCTGATAGAAGCTGCATCTGCGGCTGGCAAAGCGGTGCTGTGCGAGAAGCCGGTCGACCTGTCGCTCGAACGCGCGAAGACGTGCCTTCGAAATGTCGCTGCCACGGGGCAGCCCGTCATGATCGGATTCAACCGCCGTTTCGACCGGAATTTCTCGGCACTGAAACAGGCGAGCCAGCGCGGTGACATCGGCAAGGCGGAACTGCTGGCAATCACCTCCTTCGATCCGGCTCCGCCGCCTGTCAGCTACATCAAGGTTTCCGGCGGGCTTTTCCGCGACATGATGATCCATGATTTCGACATGGCGAACTTCATCATGGGCGAGCAGCCAGTGCAGTTGCGTGCTGTTGGAAGTTCACTCGTCGATCCTGAAATCGGGGAAGCGGGAGATGTCGACACCGCCGTGGTCACTCTGACCTATGCGGACGGACGCATCGCAGTCATCAAGAACAGCCGCCGCGCGGTCTACGGCTATGACCAGCGCGTGGAGCTTCTCGGTTCCAAAGGTCTGCTGCAGGCCAACAACATGCTGGAAGACACGGTCGTCAAGTCGACCGCTGCCGGCGTGAGTTCGGCAAAGCCCACCTACTTTTTCCTGGAGCGTTACATGCCGGCCTATGCCGCGGAGTGGGAAGCCTTCGTTTCCGCGCTTCTCGACGGCAATGACCTGCCCGTCACGCTCGATGACGGTGTGGCCGCACTGGCGATGGCCGAGGCGGCAACGGAATCTGCTCGTACCGGAAAGGCGGTGGATCTGGCGAGCTGATGGTCGGGATCGCGCTACTCCCCGGGGAGGGGGACGGGCGCGAAACTGCAATGTCCGCAGCAACATGCGACGGACGTAACCGCGGTTCACACTTGTGCCGCAAAACCCTTAGGGAGGAAAATCCATGAACAAACTTCTTGCTTCGGTCGCCATGGCGGCGACGATTGCAGCGGCGGTTCCGGCCGTGGCTGCCGATATCATCGTCGTTGCTCACGGACAGGCGAACGACCCTTTCTGGTCGGTGGTCAAGAACGGTGTGCAGAAAGCCGGTGAGGACACCGGTGCGAATGTCGAGTTCCGTTCGCCGGAAACCTTCGACATGGTGCAGATGGGCCAGCTGATCGACGCCGCAGTCAATCAGGAGCCGGACGGGCTGGTTGTATCCATTCCTGATGGCGATGCGCTTGGACCGTCCATCGAACGCGCCGTGGCGGCAGGCATTCCGGTCATCTCGATGAATTCCGGTTCGGATGTCGCTGCCGAGCTTGGCGTGCTGCTGCATGTCGGGCAGTCGGAGTTCGACGCCGGCAAGGCTGCAGGTGAGAAGCTTGCGGAAATGGGCGGCACCAAGGGTATCTGCGTCAATCAGGAAGTGGGCAATGTCGCTCTCGACTTGCGCTGCGAGGGCTTTGCTGAAGGCTTTGGCCAGGAAGTCACCGTTATCCCGACCGTAAACGATCCGGCTGAGGTTCAGTCGAAGGTGCGTGCTGCACTGGAATCCGATCCCGATGTCGACACCGTACTTGGCCTGGGCGCCTCGCTGGTAGGCGAGCCTGCCGTGGCAGCCGTCGAGGCTCTCGGCCGTGATGATGTTCTGGTTGCCTCCTTCGATCTTTCGGCAGGCTTCCTTCAGGCCGTAGCTGACGGCAAGGCTGCCTTCGCCATTGATCAGCAGCAGTTCCTGCAGGGCTACCTTCCAGTGGCTTTCCTCGCTCTTCATGCCGAATACGGTCTGATGCCGGGTGGTGATGTTCCATCGGGTCCGAACCTCGTCACGCAAGAAGCAGCGGGCCAGGTTATCGAGCTGTCTGCGCAGGGCATTCGCTGATCTGACGTCATCGGGCCGCGCGTCCAGTGCGTGCGGCCTCATCATCCGCAATGGAGGAGACCATGGTGGCCGATACACAGGCACATGAGGACGAGCGCCTGCGCGCAGAGTCTTTTGTCACAAAACTCATGAAGAAGCCGGAGCTGGGAGCGATAGGCGGTGTCATTCTGGTGACGCTGTTCTTCCTGGCAACAGCCGACAGCACAATGTTTACCCTCTCGGGTATCATGAACTTCATGACACCGGCCGCGCAGCTTGGCATTCTCGGCATCGCCGCGGCCATGCTGATGATCGGTGGAGAGTTCGACCTGTCGATCGGTTCCATGGTGGCCTTCGCAGGCATGGTCTTCGGGGTTTTCACCGTCAATCTGGGATTGCCACTTATCCTGGCCATTCCGATGACGATGGCCTTCGCCGCATCCATCGGCGCCGTCAACGGCTCGATTGTGCTGAAAACCGGGCTGCCTTCCTTCATTGTAACATTGGCTGGTCTGTTCATCCTGCGCGGTGCTTCACTGGTCGGTCTGAAAATCTTCACCGGCGGCTCGACGCAGCTTCGCGGCGTGCGGGACGCGGTTGAAGGAGACTGGCTGGCACCGATCTTTTCGGGCGACGCCTTCGCAGGCTTATTCGGCTGGCTGGCCTCTCTGGGCATCATCGAAACCTTCAAGAACGGCGCCCCGAAGATTCCGGGCATCCCGGTCGAGATCCTCTGGTTCATCGCCTTCGCGCTTGTGGCGACCTATATCCTTCTGCGCACGCCGGTCGGCAACTGGATCTTCGCCACGGGCGGGGACACTGATGCTGCAACCAATTCCGGCGTGCCGGTTCGACGGGTGAAGATCTCTCTCTTCATGCTGACAGCCTGTGCAGCCGCACTCGTCGCGATCATCACGGTCATGGATGCAGGCTCCACCGACGCACGGCGCGGCTTCATGAAGGAATTCGAGGCCATCATCACGGCAGTGATCGGCGGTTGTCTTCTGACCGGCGGCTACGGCTCGGCGATTGGCGCTTTCTTCGGTGCCATCATTTTCGGGATGGTCACCATTGGATTGACCTACACGGATTTCGACCAGGACTGGTTCCAGATCTTCCTTGGCGGAATGCTTCTTCTGGCGGTGGTCTTCAACAACGCGATCCGCAAACGCGTAACAGGGGAGCGCTGATATGACATCCGATGCAAAACCGGTTCGCGATGGTGTGGAGGCGGCCGCCCGACCCATCATCCACATGGAAGACATCAAGAAGCACTTTGGCAATGTCATCGCCCTCAACGGAGTGACGTTCGACGTGATGCCGGGCGAGTGCCACTGTCTTCTGGGCGACAACGGCGCAGGCAAGTCGACCTTCATCAAGACGATGTCAGGCGTTCACAAGCCGACAGGCGGCCAGATCTTCTTCGAGGGCAAACCACTTTCCTTCGCCAGTCCCCGCGAAGCGATGGAAGCGGGTATCGCGACCGTCTTCCAGGATCTGGCAATGATCCCGCTGATGTCGGTGACCCGCAATTTCTTCATGGGACGCGAGCCGACCAAGGGCCGGGGGCTGTTCAAGCGCTTCGACCTTGACCGCGCCAACGAGATCACGATGCAGGAAATGCGCAGAATGGGTATCAATCTGCGCGCGCCGGATCAGGCGGTGGGGACGCTGTCGGGTGGCGAACGTCAGACGGTGGCGATTGCCCGGGCGGTCTATTTCGGTGCGAAGGTGCTGATCCTGGATGAGCCGACTTCCGCGCTTGGCGTTCGGCAGACCTCGAACGTGCTTTCCACCATAGACCGGGTGCGCAAGCAGGGCGTCGGCGTCGTCTTCATCAGTCACAATGTCCGCCATGCTCTTGCCGTTGGCGACCGGTTCACGGTTCTCAACCGCGGCCAGACGCTAGGCACGGCCGTTCGAGGTGAGATCAATGCCTCCGAATTGCAGGACCTCATGGCCGGCGGACAGGAGCTTGCGCAGCTCGAGGGTTCCCTCGGCGGCACGATCTGAACCGCATTTGTAGGCAGGCGGCAGATTGGTTCTGCCGCATGTCGATGTTCACGCAGAAGAGCGGATTTCGCCATGACTGACCCTTCAAAGCGGGCGCTGTGTGTCGCGCTGATTGGCACCGGCTTCATGGGCAAGTGCCATGCGATGGCATGGAACAATGTCGCCACCGTCTATGGGCTGCGGCGACCCAGGTTGAAGGTGTTGTGCGACATCGACCACTATGCGGCTTTGGCGCATGCTGCCTCATTCGGCTTCGAACGCGCCGCAACCGACTGGGAAGCTGTCGTCGCTGACCCGGAAGTCGATATCGTCTCCATCACCACGCCAAACGGGCTGCACAGGCCCATGGCAGAAGCCGCGCTCAGGGCGGGCAAGCATGTGTGGCTGGAAAAGCCCATGGCGCTTACACTTGAGGATGCGGATGCCATGGCACGACTTGCCCGATCGCTCCCGCAGCAGGTGACCCTTTTGGGGTACAACTACCTGCGCAGCCCGGCATTCAGGGCAGCACAGGCAATGATCTCACGTGGAGACATAGGTGAGCCTCACGCCTTTCGCGGTGTTTATGACGAAGATTACAGCGCGGATCCCGCTCTGCCCTGGTCGTGGCGCATGACCCGAGCTGCCGGTGGCCTGGGTGCTCTCGGCGATCTGGGCTGCCACCTCGTCAGCCAGATGCTCGCGCTCATGGGTCCGGTCAGCGAACTGACCGCCATGACCCGGATTTCGGTTCCCGAGCGACCATCTCCCGATGGCCCCAGAAATGTCGAGAACGAAGACAGCGCCATGGCGCTCATCCGCTTTGCATCAGGGGCCCAAGGCAGCTTCGCAACATCACGTGTAGCCCGGGGCCGTAAATGCCGACTGCAATGGGAAATCCACGGCACGGACGGAACGATCCTGTTCGACCAGGAAAACATGAACGAGCTGTGGGTGCATCGGGCTGGGGAAGCGGGCTTCACGCGGCATCTCTCCGGGCCGGAGCAGCCTGAATTCGCGGCGTTCTGTCCGGCTGCCGGGCATAATTTCGGCTTCAACGAGATGAAGGTGGTCGAGGCGCACGATCTTCTTGTCGCCATAGAAGGTGGAGCGAATGCCGGGCCGGATTTCATCGAGGGATTGGCCATCGAACGCATCATCCACGCAATGGCGACTTCAAACGGTAGCCCCGTTGCATTGGGAGGGGAAGCATGAAGGATCTTGACGTCATCACCATCGGCCGCGCCGGAGTGGACCTCTATGGAGCGCAGATCGGCGGTCGGCTGGAAGACATGGGCAGCTTCGACAAATATATCGGCGGATCTCCCACCAACATCGCCTGCGGCACGGCAAGACTCGGTCTCAGATCGGCATTGATCAGCCGGGTGGGCGACGAGCATATGGGGCGCTTCATACTCGAACAGCTTGCGCGGGAAGGCGTCTGCACCGACGGTGTGAAGACAGACCCGGAGAGGCTCACGGCCCTGGTCATTCTCGGCATCCGCGATCAGGAGCAGTTTCCGCTGATTTTCTATCGCGAGAACTGCGCGGACATGGCTCTTTGCGAGGATGATATCGACGAGGCTTTCATCGCGCGTGCCCGCGCTGTGGTGGTGACCGGGACGCATCTATCCCATCCGCGCACCGAAGCGGCAGTTCTCAAGGCGCTGAGACTTGCAAGGAAGCACGGTCTGCGTACCGCGCTGGACATCGACTACCGGCCGAACCTCTGGGGTCTGGCGGGCCACGGAGATGGTGAAAGCCGCTTCGTGGAAAGCGAGGAGGTCACGCGCAAGCTGCTCTCAACGCTGCACCACTTCGACCTCGTCGTGGGCACGGAAGAGGAATTTCACATTGCCGGCGGCTCGACAGACACGGTGAAAGCACTTCGGCGTGTCCGTGAAAATTCTGCAGCGACATTGGTGTGCAAGCGCGGCGCCCTCGGCGCTGTTGCCGTTGTTGGTGATGTTCCCGCAAATCTGGACGACGCACAGTCCGGCGAAGGTTTCCCGATCGAGGTCTTCAACGTTCTTGGTGCGGGAGACGGGTTTTTCTCCGGTCTCCTGAAGGGCTGGATGGAAGACGCGGATTGGCCGACCGCGCTCAAATACGCCAATGCGTGCGGTGCCTTTGCCGTGTCGCGACATGGCTGCACACCAGCCTATCCCAGCCTTGAAGAGCTGGAGTTCTTTCTAAAGCGCGGAGTGAAACGACCGGATCTGCGCAACGATTTCGAACTGGAACAGGTGCATTGGGCGACCAACCGCCATGGCGACTGGAGCGCGGTGAAAACCTTCGCCTTCGACCATCGCCTGCAGCTTGAGGAAATGGAGGGCTACAGCCTTCCCAAGGCGAGCGCGTTCAAGGAGCTGTGTCTTGAAGCCGCTCTGAGGGTGCAGGACGGCAAGCCGGGCTTCGGCATTCTGTGCGATGGACGCATAGGCCGCTCGGCCCTGCACGCTGCCTCCGGCTCGGGTCTGTGGATCGGGCGTCCGGCAGAACTCCCCGGCTCGCGTCCCATCGAATTCGAGCAGGAGCTGGGTCCCGACCTTGGCCGCCTGAGGGAATGGCCAAGGGAGAATGTCGTCAAGCTCCTGGTCTTCTGTCATCCGCGAGATGACGCCGAAATGCGCAAGCTGCAGGAAGAGCGCGTGCTGCGCCTGTTTACCGCTGCGCGGCGAAACAATCTCGAATTCCTGCTTGAGGTCATTCCCTCGAAGGTCGCACCCGTCGATGATGAGACCACGGCCACGCTGATCCAGCAGTTCTATGATGCAGGCATCTACCCGGACTGGTGGAAACTGGAGCCTTTCAAGACGCAGGCGGCCTGGAACAATGCCGTACGGGCGATCGAGCGCAATGATCCGCGCACGCGCGGGATCGTGGTCCTGGGACTGGATGCACCGGAAGCCGACCTGGCCGAAAGCTTCGCGCTTGCGGCCCAACGCCCGCTCGTCAAGGGCTTTGCGGTGGGCAGGACCATCTTCGCCGACGTTGCACGTGCATGGTTCAAGGGCCAGATCAGCAGTGCCGAGGCGGTGGAGCAGATGGCACAACGGTATTCACGGCTTTGCAATATCTGGGACGAAGCTCGCACGAATGCCCGTTTGAACGCGGCCTGAGGAGAAGCGTGATGGCAAAGACTATCAGATTGACGGCTGCACAGGCCATGGTTCGATGGCTGGCTGCACAGATGACCGGGGACGGCGAGCGTTTCGTTGAAGGCATCTGGGGCATTTTCGGCCACGGCAATGTTGCCGGATTGGGCGAGGCTCTGGAAAAGTCGAAGCAGGATTTTCCCACCTGGCGCGGACAGAACGAACAGACAATGGCGCACACTGCCATTGCCTATGCCAAGGCGATGAAACGCAGGCGCGCAATGGCCGTGACCACCTCGATCGGACCGGGTGCGACGAACCTCGTGACGGCGGCGGCGCTCGCCCATGTCAACCGCCTCCCGATCCTGTTGATCCCCGGTGACGTGTTCGCCAACCGCCGGCCCGATCCGGTACTGCAGCAGGTTGAGTCCTTCGAGGACGGAACGGTTTCGGCCAATGATTGCCTTCGTCCGGTCTCCCGCTATTTCGACCGGATTGCACGACCAGAGCAGTTGCTTACCGCCCTGCCGCGGGCGCTGGCGACGATGACCGACCCCGCCAGCTGCGGTCCGGTCACACTCGCATTCTGCCAGGACACCCAGGCTGAAGCCTATGACTATCCCGCTGAGTTCTTCGAACCGCGCATATGGCGCATCCGCCGTCCGCAGCCGGACCTGCAGGAAGTCGAAGATGTCGCCGCACTGCTCAGATCTGCCACGTCGCCTTTGATCGTTGCCGGGGGAGGGGTGATCTACTCGCAGGCGGAGGCTGCCCTGGCGCGTTTTGCGGAGACCCACAACATTCCCGTGGTTGAGACGCAGGCCGGCAAATCGGCGCTGCCTCAAAGCCATCCCCTCAATTTCGGAGCAAGCGGCGTGGATGGTTCCGCTGCTGCCAACGCCCTTTCTTCAAAGGCTGATCTCGTGATCGGGGTGGGCACGCGTTTCCAGGATTTTACCACGGGATCCTGGGCACTTTTCGGGAACCCGGAGCGGCGATTGGTTTCCATCAATGTCGCCGCCTATGACGCAGTCAAACATGGCGCCCTCCCCGTCATGGGTGACGCCAGGGTGGCGCTGGAAGCCATTTCCGCCGCTCTGGGTTCCCACCGCGCTGCTCCACCGAAGCTTGAGTTGCGCGAGACATGGCTCAAGGCAGTTGACGAACATTGCCGCGACCGCCAGCGTCCGGCGGGAGAGTTGCCAAGCGACGCGGAAGTCATCGGCGCCGTGCAACGCGCGGCGAACGAAAACGCGATAGCCATGTGCGCGGCAGGCACAATGCCCGGAGCCTTGAAGCTTTTGTGGCAGCCAAGCCAGGGTGGCTATCACATGGAATACGGCTTTTCCTGCATGGGCTACGAGATTGCCGGGGCCATGGGCGTCAAGCTGGCAGCGCCCGAGCGCGAAGTGATCTGCTTCGTCGGTGACGGCTCCTACATGATGGCCAATTCGGAACTGGCGACCGCTGTCATGCGGCGAATTCCCTTCACGGTCGTCCTTACCGACAACCGCGGATATGGCTGTATCAACCGCTTGCAGCAGGCCTGCGGCGGTGAGGAATTCAACAATCTCTACAAGGACTGCAATGTCGAGCAACAGCCGCAGATCGACTATGTGGCCCATGCGGCATCCATGGGCGCCCATGCCGTGAAGGCGGAAAATATCGCCGACCTAGAGGCAAGAATTGCAGAGGCGCGCAGCCGCGACATTCCGACGGTCATCGTGATCGAAACCGATCCTCGCGAAGGTCCGGGCTTCGGCGAGGCGGGTCACTGGTGGGACGTCGCCGTGCCGGAAACCGGGCAAACCGACAAGCTTGCACGTGCCTATGCAAGCTACCTCGAAAACCAGCAACGCCAGCGCCTCGTCAACTGAGCGAGACAGGAGAAGAAATGGTCCGTTTCGGCACGAACCCGATTGCCTGGGCAAATGATGACGATCCCATGCTGGGCGCGCATATACCGACTGAACGCATACTTGATGAGGCTGGTCGCCAGATCGGTTTCGATGGCATCGAGAACGGGCATCGCTGGCCCGCCGATCCCGAAGAGCTGAGGGTACTGATGGAGAAGGCCGGTCTCGCCTTCATCTCCGGATGGCACTCCCTCAATCTGCTTTCGCACTCCGTGGAAGAGGAAAAGCGTGCAATCCAACCACATCTCGACCGGCTGAAGCACAATGGGTGCAAGGTTTGCATCGTCTGCGAGACCTCGAATTCGGTCCAGGGACAGCCAAAGGCGCTGACGGAGCGCGTTGTGCTTTCTGAGGATGAGATGAAGGAATTCGCCGCCAAGGTCGAGGAGATCGCCCGTTTCTGCAACGCGCAGGGCATTGATCTTGTCTACCATCACCACATGGGGACGGTGGTGCAGACCCCCGACGAGATCGATGCTTTCATGGCGGCCACCGGCCCGGCTACCAAGCTGCTCTTCGATGCCGGCCATTGTTCGTTCGGCGGTGGCGACCCGGTTGAGGTGCTCAGTCGGCATGTTGATCGCGTGGGACACTTCCACGCCAAGAACGTGCGCCCTGCAATCCGGGAGCGCGTCGAGCGTGAAGGCTTGTCATTCATGGATGGCGTGCGTGCGGGCGTGTTCACGGTCCCTGGTGATCAGGAAGGCGAGGTGGACTTTGCGCCCCTTCTGAAGCTCCTGGCCGAGCATGATTATGACGGCTGGATCGTCATCGAGGCCGAGCAGGATCCCGATATCTACAATCCGCTGCTCTACCAGACGCTTGGCCTTGCCACCTTGAAGCGGCAGGCTGCAGAAGCCGGTTTGATCTGAAGGAGAAATGCCATGTCCGACCTTCTCAAGCGTCCCTTCGGCGCCCACGGAAAAGTACATCAGATTACGCCGGAAAGCGCGGGATGGCGCTATGTCGGCTTCGACCTGTGGCGCATCCGCGAGGGCGAAAAAATCTCCGACCGGACGGGAAGCGACGAAGTCATCCTCGTTATGGTTGAAGGCAAAGCCGAAATCGCGGGAGCCGGACGCGATTGGGGTGAGTTGGGCGAGCGGATGAACGTGTTCGAGAAGACGCCGCCACACTGCCTCTATCTGCCAAACGGCTCCGACTGGTCTGCAATCGCCACGACGGACTGTACCATTGCGGTCTGCAAGGCGCCCGGCAGTGGCGGGCACGGGGCGCGCAGGATCGGACCCGACGGCATCACCCTGACCAAGCGGGGCGAGGGCAGCAATGCGCGCTACATCAACAATATCGCCATGGAGAACGAAGACTATTGCGACAGCCTGCTTGTGACCGAGGTCTTCACTCCGGCAGGCAACTGGTCCTCCTATCCTTCCCATCGCCATGACGAGGATGACTACCCGCGTATCACCTATCTTGAAGAGACCTACTACCACCGCCTCAATCCCGCGGACGGTTTCGGCATCCAGCGTGTCTACACCGATGACCTGCAATTGAACGAAACCATGGCCGTACACGATGGCGACGTTGTTTGCGTTCCGCGGGGACATCATCCCTGTGGCGCACCTCACGGTTTCGAGATGTACTACCTGAACGTCATGGCCGGCCCCCTGCGCAAATGGCGTTTCGTGGCCGCGCCGCCGGTTGAACATCTCATGTGACCAGCCGCTTTCTCGCCGAGGAATTTTCAATGAATTCATTTCAGCTGTCCGCATGCGCGGAAATGCTCTGGCCCGACAAGCCAATCGAATGGCGTGCGGCACGGCTTGCGGAGCGGGGACTGGGCGTGGGTTTGTGGAACTGGCCCGACCACGACCTCGCCCGTCTGGAGAAGGCGGGCGCGAACTACACGATCATGAATGGCTATCTGGTGGGGCGTCTTGCAGACGCCGAAGGTGCGGACATGCTGCTGGCCTCGGTGCGCGAGACCGCCGGGATAGGCAAACGGCTCGGCGTCGAACGACTCAATCTGCACGGAACGGGTTTGGGAGACGGGGGCATTCCCGTCCCGAACCACGGTGCCTTCTCACCGGGTATGGAGTTGCGGGCCCGCGACACGCTCAACCGGATCTGCGACATCGGCGAGGAGATGGGCCTCGTATTCACCCTTGAAAACCTCAATCCGCTGGACCATCCCGGATGTCCGTTCGGGTCGACTGCGGCAGTTCTGTCTCTGGTTTCAGCGGTCAACCGGCCACAGCTGCGCATCAATCTCGATCTCTATCACACGCAGATCGGCGAAGGTGATCTCATCCGCTGGTGTGAAGCCTGTCTTCCCTGGATCGGTGAAGTGCAGGTGGCCGACAATCCCGGCCGATGTGAACCGGGAACCGGCGAGATAAACTATGCGGGCATAGCCCGTGCCCTGCACGATATGGGCTATGCGGGCCCGGTGGCGATGGAGGCGTTCGCCGCAGATGACAGCGATGCTGCCGTGGATGCATTCGTGGATGCATTCACGTTGTGACCGATCACCTGCGTCCAGCGGTGGACGGTCGCCAGAAGGGCAGGGTGAAGAGACCGCTTTCAGGCGGCCAGTTCCTGCTCCACCAGCGTGGTCCAGAAATTCACGCCGGTGGGGATGGCGTTGTCGTTGAAGTCGTAGCCAGTATTGTGGTGCAATGCGCCGTCAATGGCAGGACCGTTGCCGAGCCAGACATAACAGCCCGGTACCTCGCCTGCGAAATAGGCGAAATCGTCACCCGCCGTTGAAGGCGGGAAGCTGGTGCGCACCTTGTCACCGCAGACCGTCTGAGCCGCGCAAAGGGCGCGCCTGGTCGTGTCGGCCTCATTGACCACCGGCGGGATGCGGCGAATGAATTCGTAATCCGCCCTGATGCCGAACATGTCCGCCACGCCGTGGGCCAGGCGGCCGATCTCTTCTTCAAGCTGGTCGCGCACTTCGGGCGTATAGGCGCGCGCCGTGCCTGCAATGTCGATGAAATCGGGAATGACGTTCAGCGCCTTCGGGTCGCCTGCCTGCACCGAACAGGCGCTGACGACGGCGGGCTGCAGCGGGTCGACCACGCGTCCGACGATCGACTGAAGGCTGGAGATGAACTGGCCGGCCGCCGTGATGGGATCGCGGCCCAGATGCGGCTTTGCACCATGGGTGCCGACACCCGTCAGCCGCACTTTCCAGCTGTCGGAGGAGGCAAGCTGCGGGCCTTCGACCACCGCCATCTCGTCGATCGCAAGCCCCGGCATGTTGTGCAGTCCATAGACCGCATCGCAGGGAAAAAGCTCAAACAGACCGTCTTCGACCATGCGCTTCGCGCCGCCCCGGCCCTCTTCCGCGGGCTGGAAGATGAAATGCACCGTGCCGTTGAAGCTGCGGCGTTTGGCAAGCAGGCGTGCTGCACCGAGCAGCAAGGTCGTGTGCCCGTCATGTCCGCAGGCATGCATCTTGCCGGGTACGGTGGACTTGTAGGGACGGTCGGCGGTCTCGGGCATGGCGAGCGCATCCATGTCGGCGCGCAGGCCGATTGAGCGCGGGCCATTGCCAACTGTCAGCGTGCCGACGACGCCCGTGCCGCCCAGCCCGCGATGTACGTTCAGGCCGGCCTCTTCCAGATGCTGTGCGACAATGGCGCTTGTGCGCTCTTCCTCGAATCCGAGTTCGGGATGAGCGTGAAGATCACGGCGAAGCGCAACCAGAAATTCCAGATCCTGTTCAAGATCAGACTTATTCATCCCGCGCCCTTTTCATTGCCGCTTGCCTCTGGGTAAAAGAACAGCCTGCACGGTCACAATGGCTGCGCCATCCGTTCTTTTCGAACCAAGAAATCCATTGGAAACAGCTGCTTTTAACGCGGGGCGGGACTTCTCACAATGATGCAGAGTGATCTTGAGGCCCGTCCACAGGACTTTTGGCAGGAACTACACGCGCCGGGCCGGTTCAGGACAGCACCCGAAGAGGGGCACCGCGTGGCATATCCGGCCGTTCTGCCGGATGGCCGACAACTCCTTCTGCCCATCCGCGTGCGCGATGAAGGCCGCAATGCGCTCGCCTCGCTCATCCTTAACCAGGCGAGCTTCGAAGTGGTGGATGCCCTTGCCGAAGCGCTTGCCGAAAAGGTCAAGACATATGAGCCGGATGTGGTGGTGGGTCTGCCAACCCTCGGCCTGACACTTGCTGCAAGCCTCGCGCGTGCGCTCGGTCACAGCCGTTACGTCCCCCTCGGGACTTCGCGCAAGTTCTGGTATGACGAGAGCCGTTCGGTGCCCATGCGCTCGGTCACGAGCCCCGACCAGCAGAAGCGCCTTTATGTCGATCCGCGCATGATGCCGCTGATCGAAGGCCGCCGCGTGCTGCTCGTCGATGACGTCATCAGCTCCGGCACATCTATCGTCGCCGGTCTGCGCCTGATGAAACTCTGCGGCATCAAACCCGTCGCCATCGCTGCCGCCATGCTGCAGACGGAACGCTGGAAGCCGATGCTTGAGAAAGAAGAGACGGGCGCGACGGACAAGGTTGTCGGCGTGTTCAAGACGCCGCTGCTGCGCCCCAACGGGACAGGGGGCTGGGTCGAAGAGGCCGCATAGCCGAGCCCAAGGCCCGCCATGCACTGAAAACACGAAAGTACCAACGTGTCTGCTCCTGTAGCTTTGGCACTTGTCAAAGCCATTCTCTCCAAATATACCATAGGGGAGTATAGTAGGACGTCCAGCAATGCCCAATCGCCCCGAAGACAAGAAGCGCATCCTGACGCGTGTTCGCCGCATCAAGGGTCAGTGCGAGGCGCTGGAGCGAGCATTGGAAGAGGGCGCCCCATGCGGCGGTATCCTACAGCAGATTGCGGCGGTGCGGGGCGGCATGAACGGACTGATGGCGGAAGTGCTCGAAGCACATATCCGTGACGAGTTCGGTGGCGAGCGCGCTGATGCTCACGAAAAGATCCAGGACCTGATGGCGCTGGTTCGCAGCTATCTGAAATGAAGGCGCACACTCCGATGGGAGTGGTCACGCCTATGGAACAGCAAGGAAGTTAGAAGATGAAGTCACGCGCCGCAGTCGCATTCGCTCCGGGAAAGCCACTCGAAATTGTCGAAATCGACGTCGCGCCTCCGAAGAAGGGCGAGGTCCTCGTCAAGATCACCGATACCGGAGTCTGTCACACGGATGCCTTCACGCTCTCAGGGGAAGATCCCGAGGGGCTTTTCCCGGTGGTTCTGGGCCATGAGGGAGCCGGTGTCGTGGTCGAGGTGGGCGAGGGTGTGACCTCGGTGAAGCCCGGCGACCATGTCATTCCGCTCTACACCGCCGAATGCGGCGAATGCGAATTCTGCACCTCAGGCAAGACCAATTTGTGCATCTCGGTGCGCGCTACGCAGGGCAAGGGCGTGATGCCCGACGGCACCTCTCGCTTCTCCTATCAGGGCCAGCCGCTCTATCACTATATGGGCTGCTCTACCTTCTCCGAATATACGGTGGTCGCAGAAGTCTCGCTCGCCAAGATCAATCCGGAAGCCAATCACGAGCATGTCTGCCTGCTTGGCTGCGGCGTGACGACCGGCATCGGTGCGGTTCACAATACCGCGAAGGTGCAGGAAGGCGATTCCGTGGCCGTGTTCGGTCTGGGCGGTATCGGTCTTGCCGTTATCCAGGGCGCACGTCAGGCCAAGGCCGGGCGCATCATCGCTGTCGACACCAATCCCGCCAAATTCGAACTGGCGCGGGAATTCGGCGCGACCGATTTCGTCAATCCGAAGGATCACGACAACCCGATCCAGCAGGTTATCATCGAGATGACGGGTTGGGGCGTCGATCATTCCTTCGAATGCATCGGCAATGTCAATGTAATGCGGGCCGCGCTCGAATGCGCCCATCGCGGATGGGGTCAGTCGGTCGTGATCGGCGTTGCCGGTGCGGGGCAGGAGATCTCCACGCGTCCGTTCCAGCTTGTGACCGGACGCAAATGGATGGGCACTGCCTTTGGCGGCGTGAAGGGGCGTACGCAGTTGCCCGGAATGGTGGAAGACGCAATGCGCGGCGACATCGATCTGGCACCTTTCGTCACCCACACCATGCCACTGGAGGAGATCAACAGCGCCTTCGATCTCATGCATGAAGGCAAGTCGATCCGTTCGGTCATCAAATACTGATTGTGCCTGAGGGAGACCCGCTCATGAAACAGATTGAGAGCCACAGGATTTCAGGCGGCAATCAGGGCGTCTGGCGCCATCAGTCGAACCTTCTTGGCTGCGAAATGAATGTCGCCGTTTTCGTGCCGGAGCATGAGGAAGGGGCCAGGCTGCCGGTCATCTACTGGCTTTCCGGTCTGACCTGCAGCGAGCAGAACTTCATCACCAAAGCCGGCGCGCAGCGCTATGCGGCTGAACATGGCGTCATCCTAGTTGCGCCCGACACGAGCCCGCGTGGCGAGGATGTTGCCGATGATCCAGCCTATGATCTGGGGCTGGGCGCAGGCTTCTACCTCAACGCCACCCAGGCGCCATGGGCGAAACATTTTCGCATGTATGACTATGTGCTCGAGGAACTGCCCGCACTTATCGAGGCGCATTTTCCTGCAAGTTACAGGCGTTCGATCATGGGCCATTCCATGGGCGGACACGGTGCATTGATCATGGCACTGAAAAATCCAGGCCGCTTTGCAGCCGTATCGGCTTTCTCGCCAATCGTTGCACCTTCGCAGGTGCCCTGGGGCCGGAAGGCATTCTCCACCTATCTGGGAGAAGACGAGGCGGAATGGCGCGACTGGGATGCAACCGCTCTCCTGTCAAAGGCGCAGGAGCGTCTGCCTATCCTGATTGACCAAGGCGAAGCGGACGACTTTCTGGAGCCGCAACTGAAACCTTGGGTCTTCGCGGAAGAAGCAGACCGCCTCGGCCACCCGCTCACCCTGCGCCGACATCAAGGCTACGACCACAGCTACTACTTCATCGCGAGTTTCATCGGTGAGCATGTCGCCTGGCATGCAAAAGCCCTGATGGCGTGAAACCTCCCTGCGCGAAATGGCAGGGCGATGGTAAAAATACTCCTTGCTCCTGTAGCGTCCATGGGACCTAATCCTTCCTGATTTCTCGCGAAAGGACATGAAGTGAGGATTCCTCCACTTGCCTTGCTGGCGCTTTGCGCAGCCCTGGCGGCGGCTCTTGCCAGCTTTCTTCCCCTCATGCATCTTGGTGTGCCGGGCTGGGTGGTGCTCCTGGTGGCGGGGGCGGGAGCGCTTTTCCTTCTGCCTGCCGTGACCAGCTTTGCAAGGCACAAGACAACGGTCTCTCCGCTGACGCCGAGTGCTGCCACGACCCTGGTTCGATCCGGAGTTTTCGCCGTAACGCGCAATCCGATGTATGTGGGGATGCTGATTGTGTTGCTGGCGGTGGTTCTGTATCTGGGCGCACTCAGTGGCTTCGCCGCGCTCGTGCTGTTCGTCGTCCTCATCGATCGATTTCAGATCAGGTTCGAGGAAAAGCAACTTCTGGAGACCTTCGGGAGCGCCTATCGGGACTATGCCCGAGATGTCCCGCGTTGGCTGTTCTTCGGTCGCGGGCTCGGGGAAGAGTGATCGGTTCGAGTGCGGGCTTTTGAGCTCACTTCTCTCACGCGCTCTCGATACCAGATCAGACAGTTCCATAATGCAGATTATCTGACTGGATGTACTCCTACACTGGGCGCCCCGTCCGCCGCTGAACTTCACAGCGGCTCGAGTTGCGCCATTCTCTTCTTCAGAAATCGTCGGCTCGCCTCGTGTGGTGCGCTTTTCATCGCAGCCTCATAGGCGCGGCGCGCCTCCTGCTTCCGGTTGAGCCGCGCCAGAAATTCGGCGCGGGCTGCATGAAAGGGTTGGAACGCGGCAAGCGGTTGGTGCAACATTTCCAGCCGTTGCAGCGCTTCTTCAACCTGTCCGCACTCGGCCACCGCGACGCACCAGTTGAGCATGATGACCGGTGTTGGCTCGTGCTGCCAGAGCTGGCGATAGAGCAGCGCGATCTGCTTCCAATCCGCACCACTTTCCTGCATCTGGGCCCCTGCAATTGCAGCCTTGAGCTGGAAAGGTCCGATTGCGTTGGCCTGCAGGGCACGGGTGAGCAGACGCTCCCCCTCCTCGATCTCGGCGATCTGCCACAGCTTCCTGTCCTGTTCACCAATCGGAACCGAAGCGCCTGCCTTGTTGATGCGGGCTTTTCTGCGCGCGTGGGTGAAGAGCATCAGTGCAAGTGCGCCTTCGATCTCCGCATCAGCCGAATGCAACTCCTGCAGCGCGCCCGTCAGGTGCAGGTAGAGATCAGGGGTCTCCATGCCTTCGGCAAGCAGCATCAGGATGAGGATGAAGGTCGACCACTCCGCGCAGTTTCCGTGCTGACGGACACGCAGAAGCAGGTCCCGGTTCTCCCCGTCACCGATGGAGATACCCGCCCCGCCCCGCATGGCGGTGACGCGAAACCAGAGGATGAGATAGATCACGCTGACGCACAGCGCATAAATGGGTGTGACTGTAAAAACCATGGTTGCATGCCCTACAAGTGAGAGTTGACACTTGCATGACGTCTGCGGCCAGCATTTTTTCGCATGGCCGCCAAGAAAATTTCACCCCAGCACATGCATCGCCTTCACCGCGGCAGAAGCGCGGTTTTCGACACCGAGCTTGATGTAGATCTGCTCCAGATGCTTGTTCACCGTACGCGGGCTCAGTTCCAGCAGTTCGGCGATGTCACGATTGGCCTTGCCGCGTGCGATCCAGAACAGGACTTCCGCCTCGCGCGGTGTCAGGTCGAAATGCTGGCGCAATGTCTCCTGCTGGCCGCTGCTGGTCTCGAAGATCAGGCGGAAGAGATATTCACCCTCGGCGACATGGCCCAGATAGATGAGCTGGAATTCCGGCAGGTGATCGGGCAGCGGCAGGATCGTCGCGCCGGTCGAAAGCGTGTCGCGGACAAGGCGCTCCCGAATGGCCTCGGTCACCGCGACTTCGAGGCCCAAGCGATCAGGCACCGCGTCGATCAGTCTATCGGCCTGCGGTGTCATCCAACGCCTGCGGCCGTCCCGGCCGAGCGCAATTAGATGACGTCCGGCTGCATCAAGCGCGACCTGAGCGCTTTGCGCGCGCCTTGCATTGGCAAGATGAACGCGCATCCGCGCGCGCAGTTCGTCGAGATCGATGGGCTTTGTGAGAAAGTCCACTCCCCCGCACTCAAGCGCATGGACCACATGCTCCGTCTGTGTCAGCGCGGTCATGAAGATGACCGGCACATGGGCCAGATGCGCCATTTCCTTCAGCCGCCGGCAGGTTTCGAAACCGTCAAGCCCGGGCATCATCCCGTCCATCAGGATGACATCCGGCGTCACTTCCTGCACGACCGTGAGTGCCGCCTCGCCGCTTGTGGCAACAAGCACGGTCACACCCGCCTCTTCCAGCGCGCGGGTCAGGAAACCGAGCGCTTCGGGCGAGTCATCGACAACCAGAACAATATCGCCGGTGGGGGCGGCTTCACTCATCACCACTCAAACTCTCCAGAAGTTTCGCATAGCCCTCGAAGTCGTAGACATCCATATGCGCGCGCAGCCGCTCGACCAGAACCGCATTGGCGGGGTCTTGAGAAAGCGCTGCGAGCTTTCGGTCGATGCCGCGCACATGACCGATGCGTCCAAGACGCTTTAATTCGGCCACATGATGCCCGCCGGGTGAAGTGATATTGGCCCCATCACCGGTATCGCCAGCGACAGGCTGCGCCTCCCCTTCCCCTTCGTCACTCCATTCCAGTTCGAGCTGTGTACCGATGACCTGCAGAAGCTGTCGCAGGTCGAAGGGCTTTGCCATCAGCGCATTGTGACCCGCGTCACGCGCGGGCTTGCCCACACCGTCGCCGATATTTGCCGAAAGCATCACGATGGGTGTAGCAAATCCACGATCGCGCAGCCGCTCCACAAGCGTCCATCCGCTCATGCCGGGCATCTGGATGTCGACGAAAAACAGGTCGGGCTTGGCAGTGGTGGTGAGCGCGAGACATTCCGCACCGTCCGCAGCGGTCAGAATGGTAAAGCCCAGCGGCTGGAGCATTTGGCGCATCATCTCTCGATGATCGGCATTGTCGTCCACCACCATGATCACGCGCCGCTCTCCGTGATAGCCGGTGAGATGCCTGTTGGCCGTGCCAAGCGTTGCGGGACGATCGATCTTCGCCAGCATCAGCCGGACGGTAAAGGCTGCGCCCTCGCCAGGTACGGAATCGACACGGATTTCCCCGCCCAGTGATTCGGTGAGAAGTCGTGTGATGGTGAGACCAAGGCCAAGACCCGGGGTCAGTCGCTCGCGCTCGGCGCGTCCGCGTGCGAAGGGCTCGAATATGCGCTCAAGATCGTCGGAGGCGATGCCCGGTCCCGTGTCACGCACGCTGAAGGTCGCAACTTCGGAACGGTAGCTGACGGTGAAGCTTATGCCGCCCTCGCCCGTATATTTGATGGCATTGGAAAGCAGATTGACGAGGATCTGGCGCAGGCGCTTTTCATCGGTCCGCACATAATGCGGCAGGGATTGCGCCCGCTCATGGTGGAAGGCAAGCCCCTTCGCCTCTGCCTGCAGGCGGAACATGTCGACAAGCTGGTCGAGGAAATCCGGCAAGCTGATCTCGTTGGAATAGACCTGCAGGCGCCCGGCCTCGATCTTGGAGATGTCCAGCAGACCGTCGATGAGGCCGGAAAGATGATCGGCGCTGCGGCGGATGACACTGACCGCACTCTTCTGGTCCTTCGGCAATTCGCGGTCGCGTTCCAGTATCTGTGCGTAGCCCAGCACGGCATTGAGCGGGGTGCGAAGCTCGTGGCTGAGGCCGACCACATAGCGGCTTTTCGCCTGGTTCGCCGCCTCGGCCTTTTCCTTGGCTTCCTGCAGCGCGGCGTCGGTTTTCCGGTGGGCCGCGATCTCGCGCATAAGGGCCCGGTTCTGGCGCGCGCTTTCCTCTTCCGCCATGTGACGGCTGTCATTGGCCAGAACCAGGAACCAGCAGACCACCCCGGCCACGACGCAAAGAACGAAGAAGACGACGAGAATGGTACCGCCAACAACATCCGCCGTCTGCGGCGCGGCGGCAATGGCAAAGACATGCACCAGTGACAGGATTGCAGCGAGCAGCAGAACCGCGAAGCCCATGGTCAGGCCAAAGCGCCCGAGCCTGCTTTGAAGCTGCGTGACCAATCGGTCGGGCAAGAGCCGCGTTGCGAGCGCGAAGACCTGCGCGCGTGCGCTCGCCTTTGGCTTGCACAGATCGTGGCAGCGCGCATCAAGCGAACAACAAAGCGAACAGATGGGTGCGGCATAGGCCGGGCACCATGCCATGTCCTCCGGCTCGAAGGGGTTTTCGCAAACCGAGCAGGTGATGGAATGCTGATGCGCCCAGTCGGCGCGCTGCCGACGCGCGATATAGTAGCGGCCGCCCGTCTTCCACGCGATGAGCGGCGCGAAGACGAAGGCGCATATGAGGGCCACGAAGGGGGCGAGTGCGGCCGCCTGCTCGCCAAAGGCGCCGAAATGCGCAGCAAGCGCGATCACGGTGGAGAGCACCATCGACCCCGTGCCGACCGGGTTCACGTCGAACAGATGCGCGCGCTTGAACTCGATACCGGGCGGAGCAAGCCCCAGCGGCTTGTTGATGAAGAGATCCGCCGAGATGGTGCACAGCCAGGCCATGGCGATGATGGAGAAGATCGCCAGCGTCTGTTCCAGCAGCTGATAGATGCCAAGCTCCATGAGGAGCAGCGCGATGGCGACATTGAAGACGAGCCACACCACCCGGCCGGGATGGCTGTGCGTCAGGCGCGAAAAGAAATTCGACCAGGCGAGCGAACCCGCATAGGCGTTCATCACATTGATCTTGAGCTGGCTCACCACGACGAAGACCGCCATGAGAAGCAGTGCAAGCTGCTCATTGGGGATCATGTAGCCGAAGGCCGCTGCATACATCTCCGCCGGCTCCGAGGCATGTTCCGGTGCCACGCCAAGCGACAATACGAGCACGGCCAGAAACGAGCCCGCCGCAAGCTTCGGCGCGCCGAGCAGCACCCAGCCGGGACCTGCCAGAAAGACGCCAAGGCGATGGCGCCGTCCGCCTTTCTTTTCAGGCGGGAGAAAGCGCAGGAAATCCACCTGCTCGCCGATCTGCGTCATCAGAGCAAGGATGACCGCACTGGCGGCGCCGATCTGCACAAGCTGCAGCCCGCCGGCATCGGCATTGATGCCGGGGAAGGATAGCCACATATCGATCTTCTCCCAATCGAGCCATGCGATGAAGAAGAAGGGCAGGATGTTGAGCACGATCCATACCGGCTGGGTGAGGATCTGGAAGCGGGAAATGAGCCTGACACCATGGGTCACAAGCGGAATGACAGCCACCGCGCTCACGATATAGCCGATCCACAGCGGCAAGCCGAAGGCGAGCTTCAGCGCGCTCGACATGATCGAGGCTTCGATGGCGAAGAGGATGAAAGTGAAGGCTGCATAGATCAGCGAGGTCACCGTCGAGCCGATATAGCCGAACCCTGCCCCGCGCGTCAGCAGATCGATATCAAGTCCGTGGCGCGCCGCATAACGCGCGATGGGTATGCCAACGGCCAGAATGACGATGCTCGCGGCCACGATGGCGACAAGCGCGTTCTTCGTTCCATGAGAGAGCGTGATCGCGCCACCGATCGCTTCCAGAGCGAGAAAGGAGATCGCACCGATGGCTGTCTGTGAGATGCGTTGGCTTGAATAACGTCGTGCGCTCTTCGCGGTGAAGCGCAGTGCGTAATCCTCAAGGGTCTCGTTGGCGACCCACCGGTTGTATTCCCGCCGGATCGGCAGGATTCGCTGTCGCGCCATCGGCTCTGCGTGCCGCCTTCTTCCCTGGTACCAGCCGTTAATTGACTACTTTTTGAACAGAAAATCAAATTGACTAATAATTGTGCACGATGCCTGCAATTGCGGCAGGCTGAACCTACGCAATTTGACGTATAGGCCCTCGCACCCCTCAGGCTGCACAGTTCTCCCCGGCCCTGCTCCTCCCGGACTTGCCAAGGCCCAACCTAACAGAGGGGAACACTCAGATGACCAGCACTTTCACCCGCCGCGGCGTGCTTGCAACGGCTCTTGCCGGCGCGATAAGCCTGTCGGCCAATATCTCATACGCGCAGGAAGAGACGATTAAGGTCGGCGTTCTGCACTCGCTTTCCGGAACCATGGCGATTTCGGAAACCACGCTCAAAGACACGATGCTCTTCCTGATCGATGAGCAGAACAAGAAAGGCGGACTTCTCGGCAAGAAGCTCGAAGCCGTCGTTGTCGACCCGGCATCCGACTGGCCGCTTTTCGCGGAGAAGGCACGCGAGCTGATCTCGGTCAACGAGGTTGCTGCCGTATTTGGCTGCTGGACCTCGGTCAGCCGCAAATCCGTGCTGCCGGTCTTCGAGGAACTCAACTCGATCCTGTTCTATCCCGTCCAGTATGAGGGCGAGGAAAGCCAGCGCAACGTCTTCTACACCGGTGCGGCACCCAACCAGCAGGCCATTCCCGCCGTCGACTACCTGATGAACGAGGAAGGCGTTGAGCGTTGGGTTCTGGCCGGCACCGACTATGTCTATCCGCGCACGACCAACAAGATCCTCGAGCAGTATCTTAAGGACAAGGGCGTTGCCGCAGAAGACATCATGATCAACTACACGCCATTCGGCCATTCCGACTGGCAGACGATCGTCTCCGACATCAAGAGCTTCGGCTCCGCCGGCAAGAAGACTGCCGTGGTTTCCACTATCAATGGTGACGCCAATGTTCCCTTTTACAAGGAGCTTGGCAATCAGGGCCTTTCGGCCACCGACATTCCGGTCGTCGCCTTCTCCGTGGGCGAAGAGGAACTGGCCGGCATCGACACCGGACCGCTTGTCGGTCACCTTGCTGCCTGGAACTACTTCCAGTCCGTCGACACGAAAGAGAACGCGGAATTCATCGCCAACTGGCGCGAATTCATCGGTGATGAAGAGCGCGTCACCAACGACCCGATGGAAGCCCATGTGATCGGCTTCAATCTCTGGGTCCAGGCGGTCGAAAAGGCCGGCACCACGGAGACGGATGCGGTTCTCGACGCCATCATCGGTCTTGAGACGCCGAACCTGACCGGCGGCATCGCCAAGATGCTTCCCAACCATCACATCACCAAGCCGGTTCTGATTGGCGAGATCCAGGACGATGGCCAGTTCGAGGTGGTTTACGAGACCGACGGCACGGTGCCCGGTGACGCCTGGTCCGACTTCCTGCCCGAATCCAAGGCGATCAAGGCAGATTGGACCGCACCGATCAATTGCGGGAACTACAACACCGAAACCGAGAGCTGCGGCGGCGCAAGCTGATCCCTCGGGGCGTGGGCTTTGATGTCTGCGCCCCTGTCACCCCCTCTGCCCTGCCGGGCATCTCCCCCACAAGGGGGCAGATCAATCGCTGATGTGACGGCACCTCTTCCGATTTGAGATGCGCGACACGGACATCAGCAATTCTCCCCACCTGTGGCGGAGATGTCCGGCAGGACAGAGGGGGGTGATCCTGGCCTCAACCTCCAACCAGATCGCTCAAGGCCCATGTTTTCCACTCGCACTCTGCGCATCATCCTCCTGGCGCTCCTCCTGCCCTTCGCCACTCACGGCTACGCCCAAAGTGTCGAAGCGCTTGTGAAGGCCCTGCCCGATGGCGGTTATTCCGAACGCGAACAGGTGATCTTCGATCTTGCCGCCACGGGTGATCCACGCGTGCCGGGTCTTCTGGAGACGCTCAGCGACGGCGATCTTTATCTTCACGAGGATACCGGTGCGGTTGTCGCCGCAACCCGCGAAGGCAAGATCTACCGGTTGAGCGACCCGCTGTCGGGTGATGATCTTGGCACGGCGGAAAAAGGCGTTCTCGACAAGATCCGCGTCAACAATCGCCTGCGCCGCGCCATTGATGGGGCGATGGGCCAGTTGACGCTGATGAGCGACGACCTGGCGGTGCGGCAGTCGGCGGCAAGCAATGTGCTTGCCACTGCAGATCCCGATGCCCTGCCCCTGATCGACGAGGCGCTGGCGCAGGAAGATGTCGCATCCATTCGTCAGACGCTGGAAATTGCACGCGCTGCAATCATTCTGAAAACGGAAGCTTCGGCGGAAGAAAAGGAAGCGGCTGTCGCGACCATTGCCGCCAAGGGGGACCGCGAGGCCCTGACCATGCTCACCAGCGCGCGTGCAAGTGCCTCGAACGAGCTTCTTCCGGCCATTGAAACAGGTATCCGCAAGATCGAACGCAGCCTTGCAATGTGGAGTGCTGGGCAGAATGTCTGGTATGGGCTCTCGCTCGGTTCCGTCCTGCTGCTCGCGGCAATCGGCCTTGCCATCACCTTCGGCGTCATGGGCGTCATCAACATGGCGCATGGCGAGATCGTGATGCTGGGCGCCTACACCACATTCGTGGTGCAGGAAGTCATCCGTAACAGCTTTCCCGGCCTCTTCGACTATTCACTCGCCATCGCCTTGCCGCTTGCCTTCCTCGTCGCCGGTGGCGTGGGTGTGGCCATGGAGCGCGGCATCATTCGCTGGCTTTACGGAAGGCCGCTGGAAACGCTGCTTGCCACATGGGGTGTGAGCCTCATCCTGCAACAGCTTGTCCGCACGATCTTCGGGCCCAACAACCGCGAGGTCGGCAATCCGTCCTGGATGTCCGGCGCGTTCGAGCTTGGCGGTCTGGCGATCACCTGGAACAGGCTCTGGATCGTCTTCTTTGCAATGGCCGTCTTCGCGATCCTGCTACTCGTACTCAACCGCACGCCGCTCGGCCTTCAGATGCGCGCGGTCACCCAAAACCGGCGCATGGCCTCTTCCATGGGCATTCGCACGCCATGGGTGGACGCGCTGACCTTCGGCCTTGGTTCGGGCATTGCGGGCATTGCCGGCGTGGCGCTGAGCCAGATCGACAATGTCTCACCCAATCTCGGCCAAGGCTACATCATCGACAGCTTCATGGTCGTGGTCTTTGGCGGTGTGGGCAATCTTTGGGGCACGCTTGTCGGCGCACTCACGCTTGGTGTCGCGAACAAGTTTCTCGAACCCTATGCGGGCGCGGTACTGGGCAAGATCCTCATCCTCGTCTTCATCATTCTCTTCATTCAAAGGCGGCCGCGCGGGCTCTTCGCGCTCAAGGGCCGGGCGGTGGACGCATGATCACGGCAACTCTCATCCGCGCACTGGACAAAAAGGCTATCTTCGTGGTGATGGCACTGGTACTGCTTGCAATTGCAGTGCCTGCCTCCACCCTGCTCCTGCCTCCCGATCACCCGCTTCACGTGCCGGGCCATTTCGTGCCGCTCTTCGGCAAATATCTGACCTATGCGATGCTCGCGCTCGCGCTCGATCTGGTCTGGGGCTATTGCGGCATTCTTTCGCTTGGCCATGGCGCATTCTTCGCGCTTGGCGGCTACGCGATGGGCATGTATCTGATGCGCCAGATCGGCGACCGGGGCGTCTATGCCAATCCGATACTGCCCGATTTCATGGTCTTCCTGAACTACAAGGAATTGCCCTGGTTCTGGTACGGCTTCGACATGTTCTGGTTCGCCACCCTCATGGTGGTGGTGGTGCCGGCCGTGCTTGCCTTCGTCTTCGGCTGGTTCGCCTTCAGAAGCCGGGTAACGGGCGTCTATCTCTCCATCATCACGCAGGCCATGACCTATGCGCTGCTTCTCGCCTTCTTCCGCAATGATATGGGTTTTGGCGGCAATAACGGCCTGACAGATTTCAAGGATATTCTCGGCTTCTCGCTTCAGGCACCGGGAACACGTGCGAGCCTGTTTGCCGCGTCTGCGCTGGCGCTCGCGCTTTCCTTCCTCATCTGCTCGGCCATAGTGCGCTCCAAGCTTGGCAAGGTGCTGATAGCGGTGCGTGACGCAGAAAGCCGCACGCGCTTTCTGGGCTACCGGGTGGACCGCTACAAGCTCTTCGCCTTCACCGCCTCGGCCATCATCGCAGGTATTGCGGGCGCGCTTTACGTGCCGCAGGTGGGCATCATCAATCCGGGCGAATTCGCTCCCGCCAATTCCATCGAGGTTGTCATCTGGACGGCTGTCGGCGGGCGCGGAACGCTGATCGGCCCGATCATCGGCGCGGTGCTCGTCAATGCAGGCAAGTCTTGGTTCACCGGCGTTTTCCCCGAATTCTGGCTGTTCGCGCTGGGAGGGCTGTTCGTCGCCGTCACCATCTTCCTGCCCAAGGGCATAGTCGGCGCCTTCACCAGCGGCTGGAGCGCCTTGAAAGCGCGTCGCATATCCGCCCGCGCCGAAGAAGGCGCAGGTCCGCAGCCGGGCAAACCCCAATCAGCGGCCGCTCCGGCCAATCTCGAAACTGCTCCGGCGGAGTGAGAGCATGACGAAAAACAAGGCGCTTCTTTATCTCGACGGCGTTTCCGTCTCTTTCGATGGCTTCAAGGCCATCAATAATCTCTCGCTGATCGTCGGCCATAACGAGCTGCAGGCGATAATCGGGCCGAATGGTGCGGGCAAGACGACGATGATGGACATCATCACCGGCAAGACGCGGCCGGATGAAGGCGATGTCTATTTCGGTGGCGACGCCGACCTGACCACCATGGACGAGGCGGAAATCGCTGAGCTTGGGATAGGCCGGAAATTCCAGAAGCCGACTGTCTTCGAAAGCCACACGGTGCGCGACAATCTCGAACTTGCGCTGAAAAAGCCGCGCGGGGTCTTTTCCGCCTGGTTCTACCATGCCGACGCTGACGACGAGGCGCGCATTGCAGAGATTCTCGAAACGGTCCGCCTCACGGAGCGTGCCGACGAGCTGGCCGCCAATCTGAGTCATGGTCAGAAGCAATGGCTGGAGATTGGCATGCTCCTTGCACAGGATCCAAAGCTGCTCCTGGTCGATGAGCCGGTGGCGGGCATGACGGATGCTGAAACGGTGGAAACGGCGATCTTGCTGAAGAAAATTGCTCAGACGCGGTCGGTGGTGGTGGTGGAGCACGACATGAGCTTCATCCGCGATCTTGCCGCGCGGGTGACGGTTCTGGCGGAAGGTTCGGTCCTCGCACAAGGCAGCCTCGACCATGTCAGCGCCGATCCGCGGGTCATCGAGAGCTATCTGGGGAGGTGAAATTATGGGCACTTCGCTCAATATAGAGGCAATCGACCTGCATTATGGTGCCGCGCAGGCGCTGCGCGGTGTCAGTGTTTGCGCCCATCCGGCTAAGATCACTGCGGTTCTCGGCCGCAACGGTGTCGGCAAATCCTCCCTTCTTCGCGCGATCGCCGGTGTGCATCCTGTGTCCCGCGGAGAAATCCGCGTCGGTGAGACACCATTCGGCAAGACGCCGCCCTATGCCCGTGCGCGCCACGGGCTTGGCTATGTGCCGCAAGGGCGCGACATCTTTCCGCTTCTGAGCGTGAAGGAAAATCTCCAGACGGGTTTTGCGCCGCTGAAGGCCTCCGAACGCACCATTCCGGACACGGTGTTCGAGCTTTTCCCGGTGCTGAAAGACATGTTGATGCGCCGCGGCGGCGATCTTTCCGGCGGGCAACAGCAGCAACTTGCCATTGGCCGCGCCCTGGTCACGCGCCCCAAGGTGCTCATTCTGGATGAGCCGACCGAAGGCATCCAGCCGTCCATCATCAAGGATATCGGCCGCGCGCTTCAGTTCCTGCGCGACGAGCTTGGAATGACGATCCTGATCGTTGAGCAATATCTCGATTTCTGCCGCGAGATTGCCGATCACATCTACATCATGGATCGCGGGGAGATCATGCATGAGGGGCCGGCAAGTGATCTCGACCTTCCCGAGGTCAAGCGGCACCTGATGGTCTGATCCGAATGAATGTTGCCGCCTCCATAGCCGATTTTGAAACCCTGCCGCGTCTGCAGCGCGCGCGGGGTGCGGGGCGGATTGCGGTGGGCCAGATTGCAGGCCGCACGAGACTGCGGACGCTCTTTCAGGAGGGCTGCGCGAAGATCCGCCTGCCGCGCCCGACAGGACCCGCGGTAGAGGCGGTTCTCATCAACACTTCCGGCGGACTGACCGGCGGCGATGTGGTGGAATGGCAGGCCGAGGCACAAGCGGGAAGCCGGCTCTCGATCACGACGCAGGCCTGCGAACGCATCTACAGGTCTTCCGGCGGTGCGGCCGAGCTAACGACAAGGCTGCGGGTTGCTGCAAGTGCGCATATCGACTGGCTGCCGCAGGAAACCATTCTCTTTGGCCAAAGCCGCCTGGAAAGATCGCTCGACATCGAGCTTGAGGGCGACGCAACGTTGACAGCCCTCGAAGCCGTTTTGATCGGGCGTGAAGCCATGGGCGAGGCCGCGCGTGATGCATGCCTTTCCGACAACTGGCGCATCCGCCGCGACGGCAGGTTGATCCACGCCGAGGCAACACGGCTGACAGGCGCGGATATCGAGCGCGATGCCTCATCGCTGCTTGCCGGCTGCAACGCGTTTGCGACGCTTGTTTCTATCGCACCGGATGCCGAGGCACGGCTTGAAAAGCTACGTCCGTTTCTTGCCACCCTGCCCCACGCGGGTGCAAGCGCGATGGGCGAGCGCCTTGTGCTGCGCTTCCTCGCCCCGACCGGTATTGCGCTGCGGCGCTCGCTTCAACCGGCCATTGCCGCCCTTTCCGGTGCAGGCTCCGTGCCGCGCCTCTGGACTATCTGATGGAGTTCTTCAAGACATGAACCTGACCCCGCGCGAAAAGGACAAGCTGCTTGTCGCCATGGCCGCGATGGTGGCCCGCCGCAGGCTGGAACGCGGTGTCAAGCTGAACCACCCGGAAGCAATTGCGCTGATTACCGACCATGTGATGGAAGGTGCGCGCGATGGGCGTTCGGTGGCCGATCTCATGGAGGAAGGCGCCCATGTCATCACTCGCGATCAGGTGATGGAAGGCGTGGCAGAGATGATCCACGACATACAGGTCGAGGCGACCTTTCCCGACGGCACCAAGCTTGTGACCGTCCACGAACCGATCCGCTAGGAGGAAATCTCGATGAAATATCTGAGCCTTTGCGCCTTCGCACTTTTCGCATCCCCTGCCTTTGCTCATGACCTTCCTGCAAGCCATCACCACCACGGCGCTCTGGTGCTGTTCGACCTGTCACCGGCCGTCACCATCATCGCGGCACTTGCACTGGTGGGCGCGGGCGCGTTTCTAGGCCGCTATCTCGCCGGAAAGCGCAAACCATGATCCCCGGTGAAGTGCTGACGTCGGGTGGCGAGATCGAGCTAAATGCCGGGCTTGAAAGTTTGGTGCTTGAAGTCGCCAATACCGGCGACCGGCCCATTCAGGTCGGCTCGCACTACCACTTCTTCGAGACCAACAATGCGCTGAACTTTGACCGGGACAAGGCGCGCGGCATGCGGCTCGACATTGCAGCGGGAACCGCCATCCGTTTCGAGCCGGGGCAGTCACGCGAAGTGCGGCTCGTGCCCCTTGGCGGGGCGCGCAAGGTGTTCGGATTTCAGCAGAAGATCATGGGGGCGCTCTAGATGCCGACACGGATCAGCCGCGCCGCATATGCGGATATGTATGGGCCAACCACGGGCGACCGTGTGCGGCTCGCCGATACGGAACTCTTCATCGAGGTGGAGAAGGATCTCACATCTTACGGCGAGGAGGTGAAATTCGGCGGCGGCAAGGTCATCCGTGACGGCATGGGCCAGTCGCAGGCGACGCGCGCGGAAGGCGCGGTCGATACCGTCATCACCAATGCGCTGATCGTCGACCATACCGGCATCTACAAGGCCGATATCGGCTTGAAGAACGGCGTCATCTCGGCGATCGGCAAGGCGGGCAATCCCGACACGCAGAACGGCGTCGACATCATCATCGGCCCATCGACCGAAGCCATTGCCGCGGAAGGCAAGATCATCACCGCCGGCGGTTTTGATGCTCATATCCATTTCATCTGCCCGCAGCAGATCGACGAGGCGCTGTCTTCGGGTGTGACGACCATGCTTGGCGGCGGCTCCGGGCCTGCCCACGGCACGCTTGCCACCACCTGTACCGGCGCGTGGCATATCGGGCGGATGATCCAGAGCTTCGATGCCTTCCCGATGAATATCGGCCTGGCCGGCAAGGGCAATGCATCGGTTCCAGCGCCGCTGGAAGAGATGGTGCGTGCGGGTGCCTGCGCGCTGAAACTGCATGAGGACTGGGGCACGACACCGGCGGCCATCGACAATTGTCTGTCGGTTGCCGACGAGCATGACGTGCAGGTGATGATCCACACCGACACGCTCAACGAAAGCGGCTTTGTGGAAGACACGGTCGCTGCCATCAAGGGCCGTACGATCCACGCCTATCACACGGAAGGTGCAGGCGGCGGACACGCGCCCGACATCATCAAGGTGGCGGGGCTGCCCAATGTCCTGCCCTCCTCCACCAACCCGACGCGGCCCTATACCGGCAACACGATTGCCGAGCATCTCGACATGCTGATGGTCTGCCACCATCTCGACACCGCCATTCCCGAAGATGTGGCCTTTGCGGAGAGCCGTATCCGCAAGGAGACGATTGCGGCTGAAGACATTCTTCACGACATGGGCGCCTTCTCCGTCATCTCGTCGGATAGCCAGGCCATGGGCCGTGTCGGTGAGGTGATCATCCGCACCTGGCAGACAGCGCACAAGATGAAGGTGCAGCGCGGCGCATTGCCTGAGGAGACGGGCGACAACGACAATTTCCGCGTGAAGCGCTATATCGCCAAATACACGATCAACCCGGCCATCGCCCACGGCATTTCGCGCCATATCGGCTCGGTCGAAGTGGGCAAGCGGGCTGATCTCGTGATGTGGAGCCCCGCCTTTTTTGGCGTGAAGCCAGATATGGTGCTGATGGGCGGCACGATTGTTGCCGCGCCAATGGGCGACCCGAATGCATCCATTCCGACACCGCAGCCCATGCATTACCGCCCGATGTTCGGAGCCTTCGGCAAGTCCGTGACCGCATCGAGTGTCACCTTCACTTCCGCAGCTGCGATCACGGACGATGTGCGCGGCAGGCTGGGCGTGGAGAAGCAGTTGCTGGCGGTGGAGAACACACGCGGCGGCATCGGCAAACATTCCATGATCCACAACAGCGCCACCCCTGAAATCGAGGTCGATCCGGAGACCTATGAAGTGCGCGCCAATGGCGAGCTTCTGACCTGCGAGCCGGCGGAAAGCCTGCCGATGGCGCAGCGCTATTTCCTGTTTTGAGAGGCATCACCATGATCCGCGCCGCATCCGTCACCCGCGTCTTCGAACAGGCGATAGACACGATCACGCTCGACGAGACCGAGCGGCACCGCCGGCGCATGGCGATGCGGTCCGACGGTGGCATCGACTTCCTGCTCGACCTTTCCGAAGCGAAATTGCTGTCTGACGGGGATGGGCTGGAACTGGAGGACGGGCGTGTGATTGCCGTGCGCGAGAAAGCCGAGGCGCTGTATGAGGTGCGGGCGCGGGATGCGAAACATCTGGTGGTTCTGGCCTGGCAGATCGGCAACCGCCATCTGCCTGCGGAGGTGCATGAGGACCGCATCTATATCCGCCGCGACCATGTCATCCGCGACATGCTGATCGGCCTTGGCGCGACCGTCCTTGATGTAGAGCGAGCCTTCGCGCCGGAAAAAGGCGCCTATCATTCGGGCATGCCCGGCGGCCACGCGCATAATCACCACCATCATCACGTTCACGCGCACCATGACTGACCGCCTCGCCCTGCAACGGCTGATCGTGTGGGCGTCACCCGCCTTTCCCACCGGAGCCTTCGGATATTCGGCAGGGCTTGAAACTGCCATTGCAGACGGGCGGGTCCGCAACCGGGATAAGGTGCAGGAATGGGTGTGCGGCAGCCTTTTCGCCGGTTCGATGCGCAATGACGCATTGATCGTTGCGGCGGCCTCCAATGCTTGCCCAGAGGCCGAAGCATTGGTCGAACTGGCCGATCTCGTTGATGCCCTGCAATGCGCCTCTCAACGCCTGAAAGAGCTTTACGTGACCGGTAATGCCTTCGTGGCGGCAGCGCGTGCATGGACGCCGGAACTGGTAGCTGATCTGCCCTCCCCCTGCCCCTATCCGGTTGCCTTTGGCGCAGTCTGTGGCAGGTCGGGCATCGGCGCCTGCGACGCAATCGTTGCCTTTCTCACCGCACAGGTGCAAACGCAGGTCTCCGTGGCCGTGCGCCTCGTGCCCATCGGCCAGACGCAGGCGCTGGAGATCCAGTCCGCACTGGAAGGGGAAATCTCGCGGCTCGCCGAAGATTATGCAGCGCTCGATCTCGGTGATCTCGGCGCAATCTCGATCGCCGCTGATATCGCCGCGCAGCGACATGAAACACTGGAAACGAGGATCTTCCGCTCATGAGTTCTCCCAACGGACCCTTGCGCATCGGCATTGGCGGACCGGTCGGCTCCGGCAAGACCACGCTATGCGAGATGCTTTTGAAAGCCATGCGCGAGCGCTATTCCATGGCGGTTGTCACAAACGACATCTACACGAAGGAAGATGCGCTCATCCTTGCGCGACTACAGGCGATTTCGGAAGACCGGATCGTGGGCGTCGAAACCGGCGGTTGTCCTCATACGGCCATTCGCGAGGATGCCTCGCTGAACCTTGCAGCCATTGCCGATCTCAACCAGCGCTTTCCCGATCTCGACGTGGTGCTGATCGAAAGCGGAGGCGACAATCTGGCGGCGACATTTTCGCCCGATCTTGCCGATCTGACGCTCTATGTCATCTCAGTCGCGCAAGGCGAGAAGATCCCGCGCAAGGGCGGACCGGCCATCACGCGCTCCGATCTCCTCATCATCAACAAGACCGATCTCGCACCCCATGTGGGGGCCGATCTTGATGTGATGCAATCGGATGCCGAACGCGTTCGCGAAGGACGCCCCTTCGTGATGAGCGATCTGTTGCGCCGCAACGGCCTCGACGAAATCATCGCCTTCATCGAAAAAGCGGGAGGCCTGGCCTCATCTCGGGACGAACGGCTGGCCAGCTGACCGGTACCGCCTGTTTATGAGACACTAACCGGCGATCTCTGGCATCACGGGAGCGATCCTGTTTGCTGGAGATGCGCGCCCATGACCATACCGCCCGACTGGATGCCCGATGTTCCCATGGAGCGGATCATCTGCCACTGGACCGGCGGCACGCATCACGCCTGCGAGGCGGATTGCCGGTGCTACCACATCCTGATCGAGGGCGATGGCAAGCTGGTACGCGGCAAGGCGCCCATCGAGCGCAATTCCGGCAAGGCGAAAAAGGGATATGCCGCGCATACAAGAAGCTGCAATTCCGGTTCCATCGGTGTTGCCTTATGCGGCATGAAGGGTGCACGCCAACAGCCTTTCCGTTCCGGTCGCTATCCCCTGAAACCTGCACAATGGACCAAGCTGGTGCAGGTCTGCGCGGAACTGTCGAAGCGCTATCGCATAGCCGTTTCGCCACAGACGTTGCTCACCCATGCGGAGGTGCAGGACAATCTGGGCATCGCCCAGAAGGCAAAATGGGACATTTCCCGCCTTCCCTTCGACAAGAGCGTGAAAGGTGCGGGGGCTTGCGGTGACCGGCTTCGCGGGGAAGTGCAGGCACTTCTGGACCGCGGCGGGGTGCTGGTCGACCCCGTCTCCCGCGACAGCTCCATCGCGCTTTATGCACGCAAGCTCGGCGAGGCCATCGGCAAGGCACTGGCAGCAGGACTGAAGACAGCGCTGCGCGAGATCATGAAGCGGATCTCGTGAGGTTCAGGCCGCGCCAGGAAGGATTTGGCGCGGCCGACGGGCGGGACCCTCAGGAGAAAAGAACCCCGCCATTGATGTCGTAATTGGCGCCGGTGATGAAGGAAGCTTCGTCACTGGCCAGGAAGACGGCGAGATTCGCCACTTCTTCCGAAGTGCCTTCGCGCTTCAGCGGCGTATTGCCTGCCACCATCTTGCGCACTTCCGGCTTGGTGAAGATGTTGTGGAAGTCCGTGTCGATGAGACCCGGGCAAAGCGCGTTGACGCGGATGTTCCTCGGGGCAAGCTCCTTGGCCATGCCGCGCGTCATGGAGACAACCGCACCCTTGGCCGCGCCATAAGCAAGCGCACCGCCGCCGCCACCGTCGCGACCGGCCTGCGATGCCATGTTCACGATTGCACCGCCCTCGGTCATGTGCGGCAGCGCCGCCTGGACGAGAAGCAGGGCGGAGGTGACATTGAGATCCATGACCGTCTGCCAATGCTCCAGCGTGATCTCGGGGATCGTCTTGCGGGCAACCAGGCCGCCAGTGACCGGCATCAGCACGTGGATCGTGCCTAGCTCCTTGGCCGTGCGCTCCACAAGCGCCTTCACGTCATCAGGCTTGGTCATATCGCCCTGCATGGCAAAAGCGCGACCACCTGCAGCTTCGATCTCACTGACCGCGCTTTCAGCACCTTCGCCGCTCTTGAAGTAGTTGATGGCGACATTGGCACCGGCTTGCGCCAGTCGAATTGCGCAGGCGCGGCCGATGTCTCGGCCCCCGCCCGTCACGATGGCAGTCTTGCCTTTGAAGTTCATGGTCTTCTCCCTTTGAAAACGTGCGGCCGGCAGCTTGCCCGCTCTGGGTTTCGAGCTAGGGATAAAGCACCCGACTCCGCTGGGCAATACAAATATTGACAAAAAAGAACTTCTCTGCACAACCTTGTATCGCCCTTTCAGGGCAGGAGGATAAAATGCAGACGGCGGTCGAGAACGGGCTGAAGCTTCCTGATGAGAGCAGTGCTGGCGCGCCGGCTGCGGGGCCACGCCTGCTTTGCTGCAACATCGACCTCACGCTGTTTTCGGTTCGGCATGCGGCGGGAAGCCAAAGCGAGTCCTTGATCCATGACCGGCCAATGACAATCTGTGTCCTTTCCGGTCGCTTTGGTTTTGACCTCTATGGTGAGACGCTGATCATCGCCGCTGGTGAGAGTCTGCATATACCCGGCGAAACAGAGCATTCCTGCAAGTGCATTGAGGAAGGCGAGTTGCTTCATGCCTTCACTTCGAGCCGGCAGCCAGTGCCACGCATCCTATGAACCGGGAATGCGCGACGGATACTTGCCCATTCCCGCTGATGCAATTCAGTCGCCCTGAAACACCCTGTAGCGGGCATTGTCTATATGGCGCCGCATGGCGTTGCGGGCGGCTTCCGCGTCCTTCTTTCGAATGGCAGAAAAGATCATGTCATGCTCGGCCTGCACCAGCGCCAGCCGCTCCCGGGATTTCGCAAGCGACAGGTTACGCGTGAGATTGAGGCCCATCAGGATATTGGCCTGCATGGAAGAGCGCGCGGCGACAAAATAGTGATTGTCCGAAGCGGTGCAGATCAGTGCATGAAATGCTTCGTCTGCGTCAACGCCCAGTTCGCCCTCGTCAACGCAGCGCGCCAGCTCGTCCAGCGCGTCCTGCAGCCGGGAAAGCTGTTCGTCCGTGCGCCGTTCCGCCGCCAGATAGGCCGCCTCGCCCTCGATTGCGGCGCGGAACTCGAAGGTGCGCTGGATATCCGCGATGGAGCCGATAGGTGCGAAATCCAGCACCGCCGTGTCCGGCTTTCGGGTGACATAGGAGCCTGACCCCTGGCGCGAGACGATGACCTGGTCTTCGCGCAGTTGTCGCAGGGCCTGGCGCAACACGGGGCGCGAAACCCCGAATTCCGCGCAAAGGGCATGCTCGGTCGGCAGCTTCCCGCCGACCGGAGTTTCGCCATTTACGATCTTCGCAAGAACCCGTTCATAGACGGAGTCGGCAAGCGTGCGGTCGCCGGAACCATCCGGCGTTCCGGACAAGGCAGCGGGCACTAACCGGCCAGCGCCCGATTTCCGTTTGCTCGTCTCCATGCGTCATATTTCTCTTTTGTCACCGGATCCGTCGGCGGATAGAGGCCGAAGGTCGATGCGCCCTCCTGCACCATTTCGAGGACGAAATCCTCGAAATCCGTCATTGAAACCGCCTCGTCGGCAACCTCGTCCGCAATGTCTCGCGGAATGCATACTACACCCTCATTGTCACCGACAATCACATCCCCGGGAAACACGCTTATGCCGCCGCAGGCGATTGGCTCATTGATCCCGACAGCATGGTGCTTTGTCAGATTGGTGGGCGCGCTCGGGCGGGTGTGGTAGGCAGGCATGTCGAGACCGGCGATCTCCGGCGTGTCGCGAAAGCCGCCATCGGTCACGATGCCGGCACAACCCAGGCGCATGAGGCGCGTGGCCAGGATGCAGCCGGCTGAGGCCGCCGTCGCATCCCCGCGCGAATCGATCACGAACACTGCGCCGTCCGGGCATTCCTCGACACCCTTTCGCTGTGCGTTCTCGCGGTCGGCAAAGGATTCCAGAACGTCGATGTCTTCCCGCGCGGGAATATAGCGCAGCGTATAGGCAAAGCCGACCATGTTGGCGCCCTGGTTGATGCGCTGCGGCCCCTGCATGAACTGGTTGCGGAAACCCCGCTTGAACAGCGCAGTGGTCAGCGTGGCTGTGCTGACCTTTTGCAGCTTGCGCTTGGTGTCGGGGTTGAGAGAGGTCATGTCTGCGCTCCGGGCGTTCATCTTCGAATAGAAGCACATAATGAATGTCCGCGCGCAGCTTGTCAATATTTGTAAATTTTTGTTTTCAAATTTGTCGCGGAACCGATCTGGACGGTCGCGCATGCGCCTTCGCTCAATACCGTTTGAACAGCTCTACCTCGGCCTTCTCGATCTCATAGCCGACCTCTGCGACTTCCGTTCTCCGGCTTATTGCCGACAGGCGCCCTGTGACCAGAACCGGATCCCATAGATTCCCGTCCCCCCAGGGCTCCAGAGGCTCAACAAAGACCAGCTGGTTCGGAGGTGGTGGCGGAACGTGGATACATGCGCCAACAAAAGGCACGAGCACGAAACTCGTTGCGCCTTCGGGGGACACCTCCAATGGCAATACATAGCCGGCGATGGAAATATTCATCCCGTCAAACTTGAGATTCAGCGCCGTGCCATTCTCGTCGAACTCAGGAATCCAGACATCGGCAGCATGGTCCTTCACGCCGTCTCCGATGATTTCACCGTAATCGAGCCCCTCCGGGATGAGGTCAGGCCAGCGGATACGCTTGGCTTCCTGCGCATGTGCAATAACCGGTGGAACCAGCATGGAACCTATCGTGCAACCCGCTGACAACAGGATCTGACGACGCGTCAGGTTCGGGATTTTTGCAGCCACTACTTCATATCCTTCTTCAAATACGCACCATCATGCCGTCGGCAAGCGACATCCTGTAGGCCCGCCATGCAGGAAAAAGGCTTGCAATGGCGGCCGCCAGAACGATGGACGCCAAGATACCCAGTTCCTTTGCGCCGGGAGGCTTGATTGCGAGCCACAAGGCAAACTCGGCGTCGACCCAGCCGCGCATGGCGAACAATGCCCCATAGGTGGCCAGCAGCCCGAGCAACACGGCGCCCATGCCGATCAGCGTCGCCTCGAACACCAATAGCCCAACAATTGTGGCCGGGCGCGCTCCCATCGCCCGTAGTATCGCCATTTCCCGGCGCCGTTCGTTCAGGCCCGAAAAAGTCAGTGCGACAAGCCCCACCAGTGCGGTTGCAGCCACCATCGCAGAAACGGCAAGCAGCGCCGTCTCAGCCAATCCGACGATCTGCCACAGCTCCTGGAGAGCAAGACCCGGCATGACGGCCAGCAGGGGTTCAGCGCGGTATTCATTTATCCAGCGTTGCAGATGGAAGACTTGCAGCCGCGACTTGGTGCCGATCAGGGCTGCAGTGACCGCCTTGGGCGTCAGATCGAGCTCGCTAATATCTTCCAGTGATGTCGAGCGACCTGGAATCGGTGCGCCGCTCTGCCAGTTCACATGGATCGCTTCAATGGCTTCAAGACTCACGATCACGGTGCGGTCAATCGGTGTGCCCGTCTTTTCCAGGATACCCGCCACACGAAAAGGCTGATCCTCATGCTCGGAAAATGAGGCGACGCCATGAGCCACGAGGATCAACTCGCCGGTTTCATATCCAAGGGTGCGGGCCACATCAGCCCCAATCACGGTGTCATAGAGGTCTGTCATCCGATTCGTGCCGACCTGCGCGCTCAGCGAGCGCCCGCCGCGGAACTTGTAGTGTTCGAAGAAGGCAGGGGTGGTTCCCATCACACGGAACTGGCGATGACTGTCACCCAGGGAAATCGGTACGATCCAATCCACTTCGGGACGTGCAGCGATCTCCTCATAGCTTTGCCATGTGACATTGTTGGTCGCGTTGCCAATACGGAAGATCGAATACAGCAACAGTTGCACCGGACCCGAACGCGCGCCGACTATGAGATCCGTCTCCGAAATTGTGTCGGCAAAGGACGCTCGTGTGCTGGTGCGGATATTCTCCACCCCCAGAAGCAGGACAACCGACAGTGCAATGGTCAGCACTGCCATGGAGACCGTTACCGCGCGCGCCTTGAGGCTGAAGATTGCCAATCGCACAAGCATCAGCGCGCCTCCTGCTTCCCGATGACTTCGTCCAGATGCACCACCCTGTCGAAAGAGGGCGCCAGACCTTCCTCGTGGCTGACCATCAACAGTGCCGACCCGGCGCTGGCGACCTGTTGAAACAGGAGATCCAGGAACTGCGCCTGGGACCGCGTATCCAGAGCCGAAGTCGGCTCATCTGCCAGCACGAGAGGTGGTGTGCCGATAAGCGCCCGGGCAACGGCAACGCGCTGCTGCTGCCCCACACTCAGGAGGCCGGCCGTCTGTGTCTCGATACCCTTCGGCAGGCAGAGGCCATTGCATAGCCGATCGATGGAGGCTGCAATATTGCCTGTTCGCGCGCGCCTTGCCGGAGCAAAGCGGAGAGGCAGCGCGATATTGTCTGCAACGCTTGCATAAGGCAGCAGATTGAATTGTTGGAATATGATGCCGATGGTCTCGGCCCGAAATCGATCACGATGCCGGATGCTCAAGTCCGACAATGTTGTTCCAGCGACCCGAACGCTGCCGTCCCTGGGATTCAGGATCCCGCCAATCAGCGACAGGAGTGTGGATTTTCCGGAGCCACTCGCTCCCAGCAACAAGACTTTCTCGCCCGCAGGCACACGCAATTTGCGCACATGTAATGCGAAACCGCCCTCACCGGGCCATTGAAATGCAATGTCGCTCAGTTCAAGTGCCGGCTCGGCCATGCTAGTGAAGAATGATCAAGGCGTTGCCCCGTTCGATCTCGAACAGGCTGGCACCCGAAGGGCCAAGAACGCGAACCTGAAGTTCCTGTGCATTCGGGAAAATATCAAAATATTCCGGCTCAAGCACCGTCAGCGCTTCCATGTCCTCGCATCGCATATCGAGATTGACCGTCACATTCGAATGAGCGGCATCCTCGCCATGGGTGTCATGCTTATGCTCATGATGCCCGTCGTGGCTTGCATGATCGTCGTGCTCATGGTGAGGTTCCAGGAGCGATGTCTCGATCGCATCGGTACTACACGAGGCAGCTGCGGGAAAACCCCACAAACGGTCGGGTTCCTGCAAACGCGCTCGCGCGCGTTTCACGGCAAGTTTTTGCGCCCTTGTCTCTGGTGCGTGTTCAAAACCGACGAGATCGAATGCCGGCACCGATAGGGCGATTGTGAGGCGCTGACCCTGGATAGCAATGTCGAGCATACCTGAACCGTGCTCATGCGCCCCGGCTTCCCGGTGTTCCTGCGCATGAGTTGTGCTGGCCAGCATAGCCGTGATGATCATAAGAACAACACGCATAGCACCTCCTCCAAGGCTAGCGTTCGAGCGCAAATCCTAGCCCTGGCAGGAGCCACCGTGGAGAGTGTGCAGATTATACAAACATTTTCAATAATCAATTATATCAACTGTTTGTATAAATTTCCGTCGCTTCGCGCTCCCTCGGTGGCTCCCATAAAGTCAGCAACCAGCGGACAGGCCGTGGCCTTCGCCTTGCGGCTTCAGCCCGCATTATTAGGGAGGATATAGATGAGAGTTTGCAAATTTGCTCTCGCCACCGCGCTCGCGGTCGGCGTGATTTCGCCTGCGATGGCCGTCGAACAAGCCGACATGATTGCTGCACGGCAGCACATTTTCGGTGAGCATCTGGTCGACCCCGAAACCGGCGCCCTACCGGAAGATAAGGTCATTGCATCCTGGCTTTCCGCTTCGGCATTCGCCGTTTCGGTGCAGGGGCAGGTTTTCATGCTCGACAGTTTCATTACGCGTCCGGAGATCGAACGCGGGCGCACACCACTTGTCATTGCCGATCTGGTCAATCTCAATCCAAAGGCGATACTCATCGGCCACGGCCACGGCGACCACGCCGATCATGCTGCATATATCTCGGCCATGACGGACGCGGTCATCTATGCCACGGAAGAAACCTGCGGTGTCATGCAGATGGATTTCGAGCGCATGGCCGCTGATCCACGCATACAGGACTACCCGGACCGCGCCTTCCCGGAGGGCGCGGATGTTGAGTGCGTCAATGTAACATCCGAAGGTTCCGTGCCCGGGACCGAAATCGTGAACCTGCCGTTTCTCGAGCCGCAGGCCTGTGTGACGGCATTCCGGCACCTGCATTCGATTGCTGTCGATCCCGACCCGGATTTTCCGCCGACCCCGGTGGAGATCATCGTCGATGAACGCGACGAATATCTGTTCCCCGAAGGTACGCCTCTCTGGCCGAGCCGTGCAGGACCGGATTTCGAGCCGGAAAACGACAACCAGTTCGATACGCGCACCACTTCAGGGGCGCCGGGCGGAGCGGACTCGGTCTTCTATACATTCATGTTGCGAAACGGCACCCACTTCACCTTCGTGTGGAACAATACTGCCGGTGCGCTCAAGGAAGGCATCGGTCGCAACTACGAAGGCACACCTGAGGACGGACAGCGCATCATCAACATTCTCGAATCGCTTGCACCCACCGACCTTCACCTGGGTACGGCAGCGTCCGGCAACTTCGACAATAATGGCCTGCGCGATCTGATCATGTATCAGGAGGCCTTGGACCCCAAGATCTACGTGCCAAACCACCACACTACGGGATCTCGTGCACGTGAAGGCTCGTCCCTGTCGGTCTATGCCGGTTACATCAACCAGATGGATCTGATGGGCATCCCCGAAGAAGATCGCCCCCAGGTTCACTGGCTGGTCGATCCCACCGACTATCTCAAGCCTATGGTGTACGACATCGACAATCCGGCCTGGGCCGATCCTGCGAAAGAGCAAGCTCTTTCCGGTTACTGCGCTCCGACCGGGAGCGAAGATGTGGTCGAGGTGAATTTGCCCTGATGCAAAGCTCGTAGGTTGGAAGAATTCTTCAAGCTGCGAGCAACGGGCAACAACAAGAGCCCCGCCGGACTTCGGCGGGGCTCTTGCTATTCAGGCTTTCCCTGCGCGCGGGCCAGCGTTCCGGTAGAAGGCACCTTGCGCAGCTTCACCGATTGGCACCAGCTGATGCTGCTACATCGTGACCGCTCTTGCAGGAATGCCAGAGGTCCGGATCTGAGTCCGGGCTTGGAACCAAGCTCGCTCTGACCTGTTTGCTCCGTAACAAGCGGAGTTTTCCTGATGCGCAAGAACGAGATACTCGCCCTGGTCACGACAGCGGCCGTCATGGCGCTGGTGCTGGTGGGCTTTCTGGCCTTTGATGCCGACCTTGGTCAGGAGCCGACCCAGGAAGAATTGGCGCCCGAGCAGCATGCACTGCAGGAGGATGCGCCTTCACAGGTTCAGCGGCCAACCCCGAGCGAAGTGGGCGAAATCAACGACCCGCGAAATGATCTCAATAGCGGCTTATGGCACGGGCGGCTTCCACGGCGAGCGGGGCAAAGCGACGGGTGAACTCCTCCGCCTCCCATTCGCCCAGTGAGCCGGCGACGTGGATGGCTGCAAGTGGGCTGCCATCCGGGCCGCGGATCGCCACGCCCAGAGCCACTTCACCCGGCAGGACTTCCTCGACAGCGACTGCGTAGCCGGCTTCGCGCGCTTCCAGAACCTTCTCGCGAATGGCTGAAGGCTCGACCAGGGTCTTTGCGGTGAAAGGCCTGCGGTCGGACTTCTCGATGATCTCCTCCACCTTATCGTCACTCATGGCCGCCATGATGGCACGGCCGCCCGAAGTACAGAAAACCGGCACGCTGTGACCGACAAGGGTAGCGAAGAAGGTTTCGCGCTTGCTTTGCATGCGCGCGGCATAGACGAGCCGCAATCCGTCGAGCAGGCTCAGATCGATACGCTCCCGGACATTGCGTCTAAGCTCCAGAAGAACCGGCGAGGCTCGCGCCACGAGCGGATTGAGCCTGAGATAATCAAGTGTATGGTCCAGAAGACGGATGCCCGGGACATATCCGTTGTCATCCGGGTCGCGCTCCACGTAACCCAGATGACGCAAGGTGGCCACTACCCTCTGGGTTGCAGATTTTCCCACCCCGCTTGCAGCCGCAATCTCGTTCAGCGACATGGGCTTCGACGCCGAGTGAAAGGCGGACAACACCTGCACGGTTCGCGCCACCGCCTGCACGAAAAGCGGGTCCTGCTCCGCTTCCTCCGAAGGCTCGCGGATCCCGTCTTGCGCATGCAGAATACTTCTCAAACCGGCCTCCCCAAGCCTTCGCAGGACAATTGACACCCCGCGATCTTCCGCCCTAAGCTAATTCCAATACATCTGTATCGCCTAGCGATATAGACCGATAATTACAACCGGTTTTTCCGGAAAGGGGACGGTCTGAAGATGCAGAATGGGATGTCGTCACGTGGCCGAAATCCGCGCCGTTCCTGCAGAGGCTGCAGGGCATGGTAAAGCGGGTTGCGCTTGCAGGTTTTCTGCACGAGACGAACACATTTGCGCCGAGCAAGGCCACTCTCGCTCACTTCGAGCAGGGCGGCGGCTATCTTCCGCTTTCCCGCGGTCCTGAAATTCTCGAGCGCTGCCCCGGCGTCAATCTTGGCATATCGGGTGCACTGAGACGCGCCGAGGAATCCGGCTGGGAAACAGTACCGGTGCTTTGGTGCGGGGCGATCCCCTCGGCTCATGTCGAGCGTGGTGCATATGAGACTATCGCGGCGGAAATTGTTGACGGTATCGCCAGCGCGGGCCCGCTGGACGGCATCTGTCTCGATCTCCATGGTGCCATGGTTGCGGAGTATCTCGATGACGGTGAAGGCGAGCTGATTGCCCGCATCCGCAAGGTGGTCGGTCCAAACGTCCCCATCACCGTCAGCCTGGATCTTCACGGAAACATCACTGAACAGATGTTTCAGCAGGCCGATCTTCTGGTTGGTTTCCGCACCTATCCGCATGTGGACATGGCCGAGACAGGCTACCGCGCAGCCGTCCAGCTGGACCGCCTGATGGAACGCGGGCGTCCGTTTGCAAAGGCGATGCGTCGCCTGCCCTACCTCATCCCGATTGCCTGGCAGTGCACCTCCATGCAGCCGGCCAAGGGATTGTACGAAGAAGTTGCCTCTCTTGAAGGCGGCGCCGTTTCCAGCACCTCCTTCTTCACCGGTTTTCCGGCCGCCGATTTCGACGAATGCGCGCCCACGGTCTTTGCCTATGCCGAGACGCAAGCGGAGGCGGACCGCGCTGCCGACCGGATGCGCGATCTCGTGCTTGCCGCCGAAAGCGCCTTTGCAGGTCGTGCCTATGAGGCTGACGAGGGCGTGCGCGAGGCCATGCGTATCGCTGAAAAGGCGTCGAAGCCGGTGGTGATTGCCGACACACAGGACAATCCCGGTGCTGGCGGCGATTCCAACACCACCGGCATGTTGCGCGCATTGGTGAAGGCCGACGCGCAGGATGCAGCACTTGGCCTGATGGTGGATGCCGTTGCCGCACGCGCCGCTCATGAAGCGGGCGAAGGTGCCGAGATCGAGATTTCCTTGGGTGGCACCTCCGGGATCAAGGGCGATGCGCCGTTTGAAGGCCGCTTCCTGGTGGAAAGACTCTGCAACGGCGATCTTCATGCGACCGGACCCTATTATGGCGGCACGCACATGAATGTTGGCCCCTCCGCCTGCCTGCGGATTGGCGGCGTGCGCGTTGCGGTCTCAAGCCACAAGGCGCAGATGGCGGATCAGGCCATGTATCGCTTTGTCGGCATCGAGCCGACCGAAATGAAGATACTCGTCAACAAGAGTTCGGTGCATTTCCGCGCCGATTTCGAGCCGATTGCCGAGACCATTCTGGTCTGCACGGCGCCCGGCCCGATGCCGCTCAGCCCGGCGGACCTGCCGTTCCAACGGCTGGCCGATGGCATGCGCCTTTCGCCGGGCGGGCCGGTTTTCCACCGCAGAAGAGAGCCGCAGACCATGGAGGCTTGAAGCTGCAAATCCGCCTGCAACGGACGGGAGAACCCGAAGCCGGCGGACTTTCAAACAACGCTCGATAACCTGAAGGGGAACATAGCGATGTTGCACGAAGGAATGCTGAAATTCAGGAGCCGCGCCCGCGGCGCCATCACCGGTGCAATGGCAGCCATGCTGCTGGCCGGCACCGGACTTTCGACCGAGGCCCTGGCACAGGAGAAGACCATCACGGCAGTGATGCACTCCGGTCTTCGCGTGCTCGATCCAATTATCACCACCGCGCATATCTCACGCAATCATGGCTACATGATCTATGACGTGCTGGTGGCCGTGGATGAGAATTTCCAGCCACAGCCGCAGATGGCCGACTGGACGATTTCGGACGACAAGCTGACCTACACCTTCACCTTGCGCGATGGCCTCAAGTTCCACGACGGCGCGCCGGTGACCTCGAAGGATGTTGTTGCCTCGCTTAACCGTTGGGCCAAGCGCGATTCCGGCGGCCAGCTCATCATGGACGTGACCGAGAGCCTGGAAGCCAGTGACGACAAGACAATTGTCTGGAAGCTGACGGACCCCTTCCCCGCCCTGCTCGACACGATCGGCAAGCAGTCGGCCATCCCGCCCTTCATCATGCCAGAGCGCGTGGCTTCCGGTTCGGCTGACGAGGCCGTCACGGAATATATCGGCTCCGGCCCGTTTGTCTTCGTCGAGGAAGAATATCAGCCCGGCGTCTCCGTCACTTATCGCAAGTTCGAGGACTATGTCCCGCGCGAAGGCGAGCCGAGCTGGATGGCAGGCGGCAAGGAAGTGAAGGTCGATGAGGTGAAGTGGGTGACGATGCCCGACGCCCAGACTGCCATCAACGCGCTGATGTCCGGTGAGATCGATTATATCGAACAGGTCCAGATCGACCTTCTGCCGCTTCTGGAGGCGAGCGAGGACGTGGTCGTCGAGACCCGCGACGAGCTTGGCTACCAGACCATCGGCCGCATGAACTTCAAGCATCCGCCATTCGACAACAAGAAGGTGCGCCAGGCTGCCATGATGGCGCTGAGCCAGGAAGACGTGCTGGCCACGCTGATCGGCAATCCCGACTACTACAAGGTCTGCGGGGCTATCTTCGGCTGCGGCACGCCGCTGGCAGACGATGCCGGTTCGGAAACGCTGACCTCCGGTGGCGACATCGAAGGCGCGAAGAAGTTGCTGGAAGAATCCGGCTATGACGGCACGCCAATCGTGCTGATGCAGCCGACCGACGTCGTTAGCCTTACCGCGCAGCCGGTTGTGGCCGCACAGGCCATGCGCAATGCCGGCTTCAATGTCGACATGCAGGCCATGGACTGGCAGACGCTGGTCACCCGCCGTGCAAGCCAGTCCAAGCCGGAGGATGGCGGCTGGAACATCTTCTTCACCAACTGGATGGTTCCGGAAGTCAACAATCCGCTGATCAGCCCCATGCTGAACGGCCGCGGTGACAACGCCTGGTTCGGCTGGCCGGAAGACGAGAAGGTGGAAGAGCTTCGCGCAGAATTCATCGCTGCCGACACGCCTGAGAAGCAGAAGGAAGTGGCCGCGAAGATCCAGGCGCACAACATGGATGAAGTGCTCTATATCCCGCTTGGCCAGTACATCATGCCTCAGGCCCGCTCGACCAAGCTGACCGGTCTGATCGAGTCTCCCGTTCCTGTTTTCTGGAGTGTCGACAAGGAGCAGTAGAGAGCTCTCGGCGAAGGCATCAGCCTTCGCCCTTGCCACCGCGAGACCTTCCTCCCGCGCACTCCGGTCCGCTGTCTTCCGAAAGGCGACAGCGGACCGGAGTTGCCGAAGGCGCGCAGTACAAGACACGGTCAGGGCATTTGAAGCATGTTTGGTTACATCATCCGGCGCATCCTTGCGGTCATCCCCGTCATGACCATCGTCGCCATATTCGTCTTCCTGCTGTTGCGGCTCACGCCCGGCGATCCGGCGGCCATCATCGCCGGCGACATGGCCACGCCCGCACAACTTGAGCGCATCCGCACCAATCTGGGGCTGAATGATCCGCTGCACGAGCAGTTCGTCACCTGGATCGGGCTATTGCTTCAGGGGGATTTCGGCACGTCTCTGATATCGAACACGCCCGTATCCAGCATGATCGGCCAGCGCATATGGCCGACCTTCAACATTGCCGTCCTTACCATTCTTCTTTCCGTTCTGATCGCCGTCCCGATGGGTGTTCTCGCCGCCTGGCGTCACCGGACCTGGGCCGACTATGCTGTCATGGCCTTCTCCGTTCTGGGCTTTTCCATACCGGTTTTCGTGATCGGCTATATCTTCATCCAGGTCTTCTCGATCGAACTCAAATGGCTGCCCGTGCAGGGCTACAAGGCACCCTCGGAAGGTTTCTGGGCGTTCCTGTCCCGTGCCATTCTGCCCTGCCTGACGCTTGCCACCATCTATGTCGCGCTGATCGCCCGCATGACGCGCGCCTCCATGCTGGAGGTGCTGGGCGAGGACTATATCCGTACCGCACGCGCAAAGGGCGTGAGCGAGAAGATCGTGCTCTTCCGTCACGCGCTTTCCAATGCCGCCGTTCCGATCATGACGATCATCGGCACCGGCTTTGCGCTTCTGATCGGTGGCGTGGTGGTGACGGAAAGCGTCTTCAACATTCCAGGCATCGGGCGCCTGACCGTGGATGCGGTTCTGGCCCGCGACTATCCTGTCATCCAGGCCATGATCCTGCTCACAAGCGCGATCTATGTCTTCATCAATCTCGTGATCGACCTGTCCTACACCTTCTTTGACCCGAGGATCCGCTACTGATGGCCGCGACACCCGAACCCGCCGCCCGTATGCAATGGCTCTTCGGAGCGGTTGCCCTGCCCAAAAGCTGGCGCATGGGCACCGGCCCGATGCTGGCAGCAATCGTGCTGACGATCATCGTGCTTGCCGCGATCTTCGCGCCGCTTTTCGTGCCCCATGACCCGATGGAGATGAACGCCATCCAGCGTCTCAAGGGCCCAAGCGAAACCTATCCGCTTGGTACCGACGCCTATGGCCGCGACCTCTATTCCCGCGTGATAACCGGCGCGCGTGTTTCCCTTTTCATCGGCGTGGGTGCGGCTCTCGTATCCGTCATGATCGGCCTGGTGATCGGCCTTGTCTCCGGCTTCTTCCGGCTGGCTGACGCCATCATCATGCGCATCATGGACAGCCTCATGGCGATCCCGTCGATACTGCTCGCAATTGCACTTGTTGCACTGAACGGCCCGAGCATCTGGTCGGTGATATTCGCCATCACCATCCCCGAAATACCGCGCGTTGTGCGGCTTGTACGCTCGGTCGTGCTGTCGGTGCGCGAGGAGCCCTACGTGGAAGCCGCCATCGCGCTTGGCTCCTCCATGCCGAAGATCCTGTGGCAGCATGTCATGCCCAACACGCTGGCGCCGCTGACGGTGCAGGCAACCTATATCTGCGCCTCCGCCATTCTGACCGAAGCGATCCTGTCCTTCCTGGGAGCCGGTGTTTCGACCGAAATTCCGACCTGGGGCAACATCATGGCCGAGGGACGCATCTACTTCCAGATCAAGCCATCGCTGATCTTCTGGCCCGGCCTGATGCTTTCGCTGTGCATCCTGTCGATCAACCTGCTCGGCGACACCGCCCGCGATCTTCTCGATCCGCGGCTGAAGAAGAGGGAGGGGTGACAATGAAATTCAAGACCCGCAATTTCGACCAGGCGGAAACCGTCGTCTCCATCCGCGAACTCTCGGTCCGTCTTGCAGGAAACGAGACAGCTGCGCCGGTTCTCGACCATATCTCGCTCGACATCCGGGCCGGTGAAACGGCCTGTCTCGTGGGCGAATCCGGCTCCGGCAAGTCCGTTACATCGCTCTCGGTCATGGGCCTTCTGCCCAAGGGGGCGCTGGAAGTGTGCGGCGGGCGCATCGAGATGGACGGTCAGAACCTGCTCGATCTTTCACCGCAGGCCATGCGCCAGATGCGCGCAAGCCGCATTTCCATGATCTTCCAGGAGCCGATGACGGCGCTCAACCCCGTCATGCGCGTCGGCGATCAGATCGAGGAAGTGCTGGAAACCCACGGACGCTATTCGGCGTCGGAGAAGAAACGCCGCGTGCTCGACATCATGAACCAGGTGCATCTGCCCGATGTGGAGCGCATATATCGCTCCTATCCGCACCAGCTTTCGGGCGGACAGCGCCAGCGCATCATGATCGCCATGGCGCTGATCCTGGAGCCAAAGCTTCTCATTGCAGATGAGCCGACAACCGCGCTTGATGTCACTACCCAGCAGCAGATCCTGAGCCTCATCTCCGAGCTTCAGGAAAAACACGGCACCGCGGTACTCTTCATCACCCATGATATGGGCGTGGTAGCCGAAATCGCTGACACCGTGCATGTGATGAAGCTCGGCAAGATCGTGGAGCAGGCACCCGTGGAGCAGCTTCTGCGTCAGCCGCGGCAGGACTACACAAAGAAGCTCCTCCAGGCCGTGCCAAGTCTCGTTCCCCGTCCCCACCGCGCAGCGGATGGTCAGGAGACCGTGCTCACGGTCAACGGTCTTCAGAAGATCTATGGCAATTTTTCCATCTTCTCGCGCCGCGAGCCGACAAAGGCTGCGTCAGATGTCGCGTTCTCGATCGCGCGTGGTCGCACGCTTGGCATCGTTGGCGAATCCGGTTCGGGCAAGTCCACCGTAGCGCGCTGCATCATGCGGCTTGTCGATCCGACTGCGGGTGAAGTGCGGGTTGCGGGGCACGAAGTCGCCAATCTCTCCCGCAGCCAGTTGCGCCCCTTACGCAAGCATATCCAGATCGTCTTTCAGGACCCGTTCCGCTCGCTCAATCCGCGCTGGACCATCGGTCAAAGCCTGATCGAAGGTCCGCTTAATCTGGGGCAGGACAAGCACAAGGCGCTGGCACGTGCGCGCGAACTGCTGACGCTTGTGGGACTGCCTGAAGACGCCATCAACCGCTATCCACACCAGTTCTCAGGTGGTCAGCGGCAGCGCGTGGCGATTGCCCGCGCGATTGCCATGGAACCGGATGTGCTGGTGGCTGACGAGGCCGTCTCCGCACTTGACGTTTCGGTTCAGGCGCAGGTGCTGGAGCTTCTGGCGGACCTCCAGAAGAAGCTCGGTATCGCCATCCTGTTCATCACCCACGACCTGCGCGTCGCAGCCCAGATCTGCGACGAGGTCGTGGTGATGCAGCATGGTCGCATTGTCGAACATGACACGGCGGAAAAGGTGCTTTCCGATCCGCAGCACGCCTACACCAAAACCCTGATCGAAGCGGCTCCCGGCCGCTTCTGGGACTTTGCCAATTTCCGCGAATTGCCAGCAGCCTGACTTTCCAGCGCCCCAGATTTTTCGAGGAGGATCATGAATGCCCGTATTGCCGAAAATTGCCGAATATGCAGATGAGCTGACGGCAATCCGCCGGGATTTCCACCAGCACCCGGAAATCGGTTTCGAAGAAGTTCGCACCTCCGGCATCGTGGCCGAGAAGCTCAAGGGCTGGGGCATCGAAGTCCATACAGGACTTGCCAGGACCGGCGTCGTGGGCGTGCTCAAGGGCAAGGGGGAAGGATCGAAAACGGTCGGCCTGCGCGCCGATATGGACGCACTTCCCATGGATGAGCAGACCAACCTGCCCTATGCCTCGAAGAACCCCGGCCGCTTCCATGGTTGCGGGCATGACAGCCACACGACCATGCTCCTGGGAGCTGCGCGCTATCTGGCTGAAACACGCGATTTTTCCGGCACTGCCGTCTTCATCTTCCAGCCTGCCGAGGAAGGACTTGGCGGCGCGCGGACCATGCTGAAGGACGGTCTTTTCGACAAGTTCCCCTGTGACGAAATCTACGGCATGCACAACAACCCGTTGGCCGAACCGAACAAGGTTGGCGTGAAGCCGGGTGCGGCCATGGCAGGTGCTTCCTTCTTCGACATCACGATCAACGGTGTGGGCAGCCACGGCGCAATGCCGCATCACTCGAAGGACCCCATCGTCATCGCCTCCGCACTCGTCCAGAGCCTCCAGTCCATCGTCAGCCGCAATGTCCCGGCAGTCGATACGGCTGTACTGTCGGTCACGCAGGTTCATTCCGGCTCGGCCTACAATGTCGTGCCGGACAAGGCGGTGATCTCGGGCACGATCCGCTATTTCAAGGATGAGGTGATGGAGCTAATCCATCATCGCGTCCGGTCGCTGTGCAATGGCATGGCACAGGCCTACGAAATTTCCATCGATGTGGATCTGCGCAACATCTTCGATGTGTTGATGAACGACCCGGCCCTGAGCGAAGCCTATCTTGATGCGGCACGCGAGATCGTGGGCGCGGAGAATGTCGAGGAAACGAGGGAGGTTGCGACCGGCAGCGAGGATTTCGCCGACATGTTGAAGGTCGTGCCCGGTGCCTACTGCACGCTTGGCCACAAGGGCACGGTACCGGTGCACAATCCCGGCTTCATTCTCGATGACGACATGCTTCCCGTGGGTTCCAGCATCATGGCACGTATCGTCGAAAAGCGCCTTGCCAGCTGACCGCCCTCACCTCCATCAAAATCGGATATTTGACCCATGGATCATATGAGCCTGCCCTTCGACACGGATGAGATGCTGAAGGGCCTGAAGCCCTGGATCGAGTGCGAAAGCCCGACATTTGATGCCGCTGCCGTCGATCGCATGATGGACCTTGCGGCCTATGATCTGGCCGCAGCCGGTGCGGAAATCGAGCGCATTCCCGGGCGCATGGGCTTTGGCGGATCTGTTCGCGCGCGCTTTCCGCACAAGGACTTCGGCAAGCCGGGCATCCTGATCTCCGGCCATCTCGACACGGTCCACCCCGTGGGGACGCTGGAGGTGAATCCCTGGCGCATCGAGGGCAACAAGGTCTATGGCCCCGGTATCCAGGATATGAAGGGCGGCAACTATGTCTCTATCGAGGCGATCCGCCAGATCGCGCTGGCAGGCCTTGAGACGCCGCTTCCGGTGACGGTTCTCTTCACACCCGACGAGGAAGTAGGCACGCCCTCCACCCGTGAGCTGATCGAGATGGAAGCGCGCAAGAACAAATATGTTCTGGTGCCCGAACCCGCCAAGCCGGATGGCGGTGCGGTGACCGGCCGTTTTGCCATCGCCCGCTTCAACGTGAGGACCAGAGGTCGTCCGAGCCACGCGGGCTGGGCACTGAAGGACGGACGTTCAGCCATTGCCGCAATGGCGCGCAAGATCCTCGAAATCGAGGCAATGACCACCGAAGACTGCACCTTCTCGGTTGGCGTGGTGCACGCCGGCACCTGGGTCAATTGTGTCTCCTCATCCTGCGAGGCAGAGGTGCTTTCCATGGCCAAGCGCCAGGAAGACCTCGACAAGGGTGTGGAAGCCATGCTCGCGCTGAACGGCGAGGAAAACGACGTTGTCGTGGAAGTCACCCGGGGCGTTACTCGACCGGTCTGGGAGCCCGATGACGGCGTCATCGCCATGTATGAGCTCGCAAGAGACATCGGCAAGGAAATCGGCTTCGACCTCACCCACGGCTCCGCCGGCGGTGGCTCGGATGGCAACTTCACCGGAGCGATGGGCATACCCACACTCGACTCCATCGGCGTACGTGGAGCAGGTCTGCATACGCTGGGCGAGTATATCGAGCTCGACAGTCTGGAAGAACGCGCCAGGCTGATCGCGGGGATGCTGCTGAAGCTGAAATAGAGTTTTCAACTTTCCGAATTTTTACAAAGCCCCTTCTCGAAGGGGCTTTGTTGCTTGCGGCAATACCTGTTGACCGCTACTTTGCTTTTCGCGCGGAAAGTTTCGTGCGAGTTCTGCAAAGGTCTGTCATGTCTCCGCCCCGCATCAGGAATATGGAAGAATTCGCGAGCGTCAGCGGGATTTCACGACCGACGATCTCGAAATATTTCAACGACCCCGACAGCGTGCGTGCCTCCACGAGAGCGCGCATCGAGGAGGCGCTGGAGCGGTATGACTATCGGCCGAACATCTATGCCATCAACCAGAACCGGCGGCTGACGAAGAATATCGGCGTGGTCGTGCCTTATCTCGCCGATCCGTTCTTCGCCGAGATCGCACGCAATATCGAGCAGCGTTGCATTGCAGCCGGCTTTTCGCCCACGCTTTTCAGCGCACATGGCCAGCCGGATCTTGAGCGGGACATCCTGGACACGCTGCGCTCGCTCAAGCCCGCCGGTGTGTTGTTTGCTCCTCTCGGACGCAGTTCCGACCGTGGGGCGATCGAGAAATTCAGTCGCGATATCCCGACCGTGCTTTTCGACAGCAATATCGAAGGCGTGGGTGAAGCCTTCATCGGCTCGAACAATTTCCAGTCCGTGCCGATGATGGTGGACTATCTCTGCCGCACGGGCGAGGCCCCCTGCTTCTTCGAGATGACACCGCTGAACCCGAACGCCAACAAGCGCCACAACGCCTATGTGGAAGCCATGGAGCAGCGGGGCCTGGCGCCCAATGTGGTTCGTGTGGAAGGCGACAGCTGGAATTTCGAGGATATCGGTTTTGCCGAGGGCAAGAAGGCATTCGAGCAGAAGCGGTTCAATTCCGACACGATCTTCTGCAGCAATGACCGCCTGGCCATAGGTCTCCTCGCCGCTGCCTATGAAAAAGGCTACCGGGTGGGCAATGGCGCAGGTTGTGCCGTGAGGATCGCCGGGCACGACGATCACCCGTTCTCGCGCTTCACTTCACCGACCCTGACCACGGTCGCGCAGGACTATGCGTCCATTGCGCAGACAAGCGTAGAGACCTTGTTCAAGTTGATTGAAAGCGGGGAACGCGCCAGCGAACGCCGCGAGACCGTGTATGAGGGGAAGCTCGTGCTGCGTGCATCTGCCTGATCCCGCTCAATATTTTACGCGCGTAAAATATTTGTTGACGCGAGTTAAGCTTTGCGCTTCACTTCACCCCAGGTAACTCATCTTACCAGGGAGGAAAGTGATGAACCTGAAGACCGCATTCGGTGCGGCGACCGCGCTTACGCTCATTTCCGGCGCTGCCTTCGCACAAACCACCGTTACAATCGCAACCGTGAACAATGGCGACATGATCCGCATGCAGGGTCTGACCGAAGACTTCACGGAGAAGAATCCCGACATCACGCTCGAATGGGTAACCCTTGAGGAAAACGTGCTGCGTCAGCGCGTGACCCAGGATATTGCCACCAATGGCGGCCAGTTTGACGTCATGACCATCGGCACCTATGAGGTTCCGATCTGGGCCAAGAACGACTGGCTTGTTTCGCTCAACGATCTGCCGGCCGAGTGGGATGCGGATGACATTCTGCCCGCCATCCGCAACGGCCTGACCGTTGAAGGCGAGCTTTACGCTGCCCCCTTCTATGGCGAATCCTCCATGGTCATGTACCGCAAGGACCTGATGGAGAAGGCCGGTCTTGAGATGCCCGAGGCTCCGACCTGGGAGTTCATCAAGCAGGCCGCCGAAGCCATGACCGACAAGGAAAACGAGGTCTATGGCATCTGCCTTCGCGGCAAGGCCGGCTGGGGCGAGAACATGGCCTTCCTGACTGCCATGTCCAACTCCTTCGGCGCACGCTGGTTCGACGAGAACTGGCAGGCCCAGTTCGATAGCGAAGAGTGGAAGAACACGCTGAACTTCTACATGGACCTGATGACCAATTACGGTCCGCCCGGAGCCTCCACCAACGGCTTCAATGAAAACCTGTCGCTGTTCCAGCAGGGCAAGTGCGGCATGTGGATCGACGCCACGGTTGCAGCATCCTTCGTGACAAACCCGAATGACTCCACCGTCGCCGATCAGGTCGGCTTCGCTCTAGCCCCTGACAATGGCATGGGCAAGCGCGGCAACTGGCTTTGGGCATGGTCGCTGGCCATTCCGGCAGGCTCGGATGCGACCGACGCTGCCAAGAAGTTCGTCGCATGGGCAACCTCGAAGGAATACACCGCGCTCGTGGCCGAGAAGGAAGGCTGGGCCAACGTGCCCCCCGGCACCCGCACCTCGCTTTATGAGAACGAAGAGTACAAAAATGTGCCCTTCGCGGAGATGACGCTGCGTTCCATCAACGAGGCTGACCCGACCGAACCAACGGTTGACCCGGTGCCCTATACCGGCGTGCAGTTTGTCGCGATTCCGGAATTCGCAGGCATCGCAACGCAGGTCGGCCAGGAATTTTCCGCCGCACTTGCTGGCCAGCAGTCGGTCGACGAAGCGCTTGAGAAGGCTCAGGCCCTGACCACCGACGAAATGGAAGCCGCAGGCTACTAAGTCCGCTCCTCCCGGACGGGGGCAGCTAGCGCTGCCCCCATAGCGGGGAAACACCCAAACACCTCTTGTGGCATATTCGACGCAGAAGAAATTCTGCGGGGAGAACCGTCATGGCTACTCAAAGCTCCAGAACAGCAGCCCGCTTCATGATGGCACCGGCCGTGGTGCTGCTCCTGGGCTGGATGCTCGTGCCGCTGGTCATGACGCTCTATTTCTCCTTCAAGCGCTATCTGCCGCTGCGTGGCGGTGATCAGGGCTGGGTCGGTTTCGAGAATTATGTGCGCTTCGTCACTTCCAGCGCCTTCTGGCCCTCCGTTCAGGCGACCCTCATCATCGTAGGCGGTGTTCTGGCCATCACGGTCGTGCTCGGCGTGTTGCTCGCCATGCTGCTCGACCAGCCCATCTGGGGTCAGGGCGTGGTGCGCATTCTCGTCATTGCACCGTTCTTCGTCATGCCAACGGTTTCCGCGCTGGTGTGGAAGAACATGTTCATGGACCCGGTGAACGGCCTGTTTGCGCATTTATGGCGCTTTTTCGGAGCCGAACCGGTGTCATGGCTTTCCGAAGCCTCGCTCTTCTCGATCATTCTGATCGTCTCATGGCAGTGGCTGCCATTCGCAACGCTGATCCTGCTGACGGCCATCCAGTCGCTCGACAGCGAGCAGCTTGAAGCAGCCGAGATGGACGGCGCACCGCCGCTCTCCCGCTTCACCGAAATCATTCTGCCGCATCTGGCGCGCGCCATCACCATCGTGGTGCTGATCCAGACGATTTTCCTTCTGTCAATCTTCGCGGAAATCTTCGTCACCACCCAGGGCTCCTTCGGCACCCGCACGCTTACCTATCTGATTTTCCAGCGTGTGCTTGAAAGCCAGAATGTGGGCCTTGGCTCGGCCGGCGGCATCTATGCGGTCATCCTTGCCAATATCGTCGCCATCTTCCTGATGCGCATTGTCGGCAAGAACCTGGACGCCTGAGGAGGGAGAACGATCATGGCACGTGCTGTCACCACCCGCCGCAAGGCACTCAACACCGCCCTGGCCTGGGGTGTAGGTCTTCTGATCTTCTTCCCCATTCTCTGGACGATCCTGACCAGCTTCAAGACAGAGGCCACGGCCATCGCCGATCCGCCCGTCTTCCTGTTCTTCGACTGGACGCTGGAGAATTACGCGGTCGTGCAGGAGCGCTCCGACTATATGCGCTTCCTGTGGAACTCGATCTTCATTGCCGGCGGCTCGACGCTCCTGGGCGTGATCATCGGCGTGCCGGCTGCATGGTCCATGGCTTTCGTGCCCTCGAAGCGCACCAAGGACATACTGCTGTGGATGCTGTCCACCAAGATGCTTCCGGCGGTGGGCGTGCTTTATCCGATCTATCTGATCTTCATCAAGCTTGGCCTGCTCGACACGCGTTTCGGCCTGACCATCGTATTGATGCTGATCAATTTGCCGATCATCGTGTGGATGCTCTACACCTATTTCCGCGAGATCCCCGGCGAGATCCTTGAGGCAGCACGGATGGATGGCGCTTCACTGCGCGAAGAAATCCTCTATGTGCTCACACCCATGGCCGTGCCGGGCATCGCCTCCACCATTCTGCTCAATTTCATTCTCGCCTGGAACGAAGCGTTCTGGACACTCAACCTCACGGCAGCGCAAGCCGCACCGCTGACGGCCTTTATCGCCAGCTATTCCAGCCCCGAAGGCCTCTTCTACGCAAAGCTTTCCGCCGCCTCGACCATGGCCATTGCACCGATCCTCATTCTTGGCTGGTTCAGCCAGAAGCAGCTCGTGCGCGGTCTCACCTTCGGCGCGGTCAAGTAAGGACGAAACTCATGGGAAAGATCACGCTTCAAAAGGTGGTAAAGACCTTCGGCAATGTGCAGGTCATTCCACCACTGGACCTGACCATCGAAGATGGCGAGTTCACCGTCTTTGTCGGCCCCTCCGGCTGCGGCAAGTCCACTCTGCTGCGCCTCATTGCCGGCCTTGAGGATGTGACCAGCGGGACGATCCTGATCGATGGTCAGGATGCAACCGCCGTTCCGCCCGCAAAGCGGGGTCTGGCCATGGTGTTCCAGTCCTATGCGCTTTATCCGCATATGAGCGTGCGCAAGAACATCGCCTTCCCGCTGCGCATGGCAAAGCTGCCGAAGGAGGAGCAGGACAGGCGCGTGGAACAGGCAGCCTCGGTCCTGAACCTCACCGACTATCTTGACCGCAGGCCCGGCCAGCTTTCCGGCGGTCAGCGTCAGCGCGTTGCAATCGGCCGTGCCATCGTGCGCGAGCCTTCGGCCTTCCTCTTTGACGAACCGCTCTCCAATCTCGATGCGGCGCTGCGTGTGGGCATGCGTCTTGAAATCAGCGAGCTGCACAAGCGCCTTGCCACCACCATGATCTATGTGACCCACGATCAGGTGGAAGCCATGACCATGGCCGACAAGATCGTGGTGCTGCAGGCGGGCAATATCGAGCAGGTCGGTTCGCCGCTGGAGCTCTACCGCGAACCGCGCAATGTCTTTGTCGCAGGCTTCATCGGTTCGCCAAAGATGAACCTGATCGAAGGTCCGGAAGCGGAGAAACACGGCGCGCATACGATCGGCATTCGTCCCGAACACATCGATGTCCTCTCGGAAGGAGCCATCTGGAACGGCACGGTCGGGGTGGCCGAGCATCTGGGCTCCGACACCTTTTTCCATGTCCATGGCACCGGCCTTGCCGAAACGCTGACTATCCGCGCGGATGGCGAAATCAGTCTGCGCCACGGTGATCCGATCGGACTCGTGCCACGCGCCGACATGATCCACCGTTTTGACGCACAGGGCCTGCGCATCGCATGAAACGGCTCGACGGGAAAACGGCGCTCATCACGGGCGCAGCGCGTGGAATCGGGCGTGCCTTTGCCGAAGCCTATATGCGTGAAGGCGCGCGTGTTGCCATTGCCGACATCGACATTAAGCGCGCGAAAGCGACCGCTGCCGAGATCGGCGAGGCTGCTATCGCGGTGAAGATGGATGTCACCAACCAGACGAGCATCGACGAGGCCGTTGCGCAAGTCGCAAGAAGCTTCGGCGGCATCGACATTCTCGTCAACAATGCAGCGCTTTTCACCGCCGCGCCCATCGTCGAGATCGAGCGGGCGGACTATTCGCGCGTCTTCAACATCAATGTCGCGGGAGTGCTCTTCACCATGCAGGCAGTGGCGCGCCACATGATCGAGCGCGGCAAGGGCGGCAAGATCATCAATATGGCAAGCCAGGCGGGACGACGCGGCGAGTCGCTGGTCGCGGTCTATTGCGCGTCCAAGGCAGCCGTCATCAGCCTCACCCAGTCCGCGGGGCTGAACCTCATCCGCCACGGCATAAACGTGAACGCCATCGCGCCCGGTGTGGTTGATGGCGAGCACTGGGACGGGGTGGATGCATTCTTCGCCAGATACGAAGGCAAGGCACCGGGGCAGAAAAAGCAGGAAGTCGGCGAGGCCGTACCCTATGGGCGCATGGGAACGCCCGAAGACTTGACGGGCATGGCGATCTTCCTCGCCAGTGAAGAAGCAAATTATGTGGTGGCCCAATGCTACAATGTGGACGGCGGACAATGGATGAGCTGACGCCCCTCTGCAACGAGACGCTGCCTCGGCTTGCCGACCATGTGCGCATACCGCGCTACGACCGCAGCGGCCTGACGCCGGGGATCGTGCATATCGGGCTTGGCAACTTCCACCGCGCACACCAGGCCTGGTATCTTCACAGGCTGATGGAACTGGGGCTGGCCAGTGACTGGGCCATCATCGGCGCGGGTGTCCGCCCTGCCGATTCCGTTCAGCGCGAGCGGCTTAAGGCGCAGGACTGCCTGACAACGCTCATAGAGCTTCAACCGGACGCTGTTTCCGCAGAAATCACCGGCTCCATGATCGACTTCGTTCCCGTTGAGCCGGACAATGCCGCCCTGATCGCGCAGATGACCGATCCGGCAATCCGCATCGTCTCGCTGACCGTGACGGAAGGCGGCTACTACCGCAACGCCGCGGGCGGGTTTGACGAGAGTCACCCTGACATCGTTCATGATGCTGCCAATCCCGACAAGCCGCGCACGGCCTTCGGCGCGATGATCGCTGCGTTGAGGGTCAGACGCGAGGCAGGAACCGGTCCCTTCACCGGTCTTAGCTGCGACAATCTCCAGGGTAATGGCGCGATCCTGCACGATACCATGGTCTCGCTTGCCCGTTTGGTCGATGCACGGCTCGCCGCATGGATCGACGCCAACTGCACCTTCCCGAACTCCATGGTCGACTGCATCGTGCCTGCGACGGGCGAAAAGGAACTGGCGCTTGCGCACAAGTTCGGCATCGGTGACCGCGCACCGGTTACGCATGAACATTTCCGCCAATGGGTGATCGAGGACCGCTTCTGCCGTGGCCGACCCGACTGGGATCGCGTGGGCGCGACCTTCTCCGACCATGTGCATGCCTATGAAACCATGAAGATCCGGCTGCTTAATGGCGGCCATCAGCTCCTGGCCAATGCGGGCGAACTCCTGTCGATCGAAACGATCTCGGAATGCATGCTGGACCCCGCCATCCGGGCATTCTTCCGCAAGGTTGAAGACGAGGAGATTGCCCCGCATGTTTCGGCAGTGCCGGGCATGTCGCCTGCTTCCTATGTGGAGCTGATCGAGAAGCGCTTCGCCAATCCTGCCATTGTCGATACGACACGCCGCGTTGCCTTCGACGGCTCCTCACGTCACCCGGGCTTTCTCCACCCCGTGCTTCGTGAGCGACTCGGCAGGGAGAAATCCGTCCATGGGCTGGCACTCGCCGAGGCGCTGTGGGCGCGCATGTGCACTGGCCGCCGCGACGACGGCACGACAATCGAGCCCAATGATCCCCATTGGGAATTACTTCGAAAGGCCGCTCTCGAAGCAGAGATCCGTCCCCGCGCATGGATCGAACAGGAGCAATTCTATGGGGACCTTGCAGGGGCTGCGGACTTTGCGTCGACATTCGTGCGATGCTTCGTGATGTTGCAGGAGATCGGCACCCGCCGCACCCTTGAAACCTTCGCAAAAGGGACGATCTAGGAGTACCTGTCTCCAAGGTGAGTGCTCCTTCATGTCCACGAAAACCATCCTTGTCACCGGCGCCACCGACGGGCTCGGTCTCGCCGCTGCGAAGAAGCTGGCCGCCAAGGGCCATCGCCTCTTTCTTCACGGTCGCGACCAGGAAAAGCTGGAAGCTGCTAAGGCCGAGATCTCGGGAGAGGCAGAGACGCTCATTGCGGATCTGTCCAACATGACGGAAGTCAACGCGCTCGCCGACAAGGCTGCTGCCCGCGCCGGCAAGATCGACGTGCTGATCAACAATGCAGGTGTCTTCAAGGCTGATGAAGCCATCACCCCCGAGGGTCTCGACATCCGCTTTGCGGTCAACACGCTCGCCCCTTATCTTTTGACGCGCCTCTTGCTGCCCTCGATGCCAAAGGATGGGCGGGTCGTCTCGCTCTCCTCGGCCGCACAGGAGCCTGTTGATATCCGTGCCCTGAAAGGCAATCACCAGCTTGGCGACATGGACGCCTATGCACAAAGCAAGCTGGCGCTGATCATCTGGACAAAGGCACTCGCCGCAGAACATCCGGACGGCCCCACCTTCATCGCGCTCAATCCCGGCTCCCTGCTGGCCACCAAGATGGTGCGCGAAGGATTCGGCATTGACGGTAGCGATGTGAATATCGGCGGCGATATCATCACGGAAGCTGCCTTGTCCGATGATTTCGCGGATCGTTCAGGCGAATATTACGACAATGATGGCGGCGGCTTCTCCGAACCGCATCCCGCTGCACTGGACGTGAATGCGAGCGCCAATGTCATGGAAGCGATCAAGGAACTGGTCGGTCTGGGATAAGCGCAGCACGCCCTTCGAACTGATTTCCCGCCCTCCCCTGCACCTGCGGCTCTGGCCAGGCAGTTGATTTATCAGATTGAACCGCGCCGTTACGGCCGGACGATTCGCGTTGGCTCCGGTTTCCTGAGATTTTAATTCCTACTTGTTGACATCTCAATATGAATGGTTAGCATCTTACCCAAAGGAGCAGCCATGTACGATCCTTCTTCGCCATTCACCAGCGCCACGCCGTTCAAGCCCTCACAGAAGGCTGATTTTGCGGAAGAGCGGCTGCGCGCCGCGGTTCAGTGGTGCGAGCTTCTGCCCGGTGAAATGGTGGGTGAACAGGATCTGGTTGAGCGTTTCGGGTTGGGGCGTGCCGGTGTGCGCGCGGCGCTTGCCAAACTTGCCGTGACCGGCATGGTCGAGGCGGTGCCGCGTGCAGGCTGGCGTATTCAGCCGATCAGCGGCGCCTTGATCGGCAATGTCATTGATGCACGCCGTCTCGTCGAGCCGGCCATGGCCAAGGTCGAGCTCTCGCCCGAACAGGTTCTGCGGGCACGCGAGATGCAAAGCGTGATCTCTGCGCTCGTACAGTCCGGTGATCATGGTGCGGCACAGACCGCCTCCCAGGAATATGGCCGCGAGGTTCTCGAGCTGGTGCGAGCCGGCGTCAATCCGCTTGTCGGAAATCTTCTGGGAGAGCTTTGGGACCAGAGCGAGCGCATCGTGCGCTTCCTCGAACTCAAAGGCAGCAAGACTTTTGCGGTGGTGGATGCAGGTCCGTTGCTGGAGGCGCTTCTTGCCCGTGATCCGGCTGCGATCCTGATGCAGCGCAAGAGCGACATCGACCGCTTCGAACGCCATATGACCGCGTGCCTGTTCCGCGACGACACGGCAATTGCGGCATCCTCGACAAAACAAAACAATCGGCCGGCTGATAATGCCGAGCCCAAGAAAACTTCAACTGGGAACATAAGCGAAAAATGGGAGACCGGAGATGACAAATACTTCGAATAGCAGGATTCTTGGCGCGCTTGCGCTCGCGCTGTCACTGAGCACCGCACTGCCCGGCATGGCCGAGGCGAAAGAGGTTCTGACGATCGATCTCGTCAATGAGCCTGCCACGCTGGACCCGCACAAGCAGTGGAATCCGGACAGCTACTACGTATACCGCAACATTTTCGACAATCTCGTCACTCGTGATGATGCTGGCGAAATCATGCCGCAGATCGCCACCGAGTGGGACCAGATCTCCGACACGGAAGTCGTCTTCACAATCCGCGACGACGTGATGTTTCACGATGGTGAAAAACTGACGCCTGAAGACGTGGTCTTCACGGTCAAGCGCATCACCGACCCGGCTTTTGCCAGCCCGCAGCTCGGCCAGTTCGACAAGATCGTCGAAGCCGAGGTGATGGAAGGCAACAAGGTCAAGCTGACGACGGACGGACCTTACCCCGCACTTCTGGCGCAGCTCGTGAAGCTGTCCATCGTGCCGGAACATGTGGTCACGGAAGTTGGCGATGATGCGTTCAATGCCAATCCGGTTGGCAGCGGGCCCTACAAATTCGCGAGCTGGAACCGCGGCGTCGACGTGAAGCTTGAGCGCAACGACGAATATTGGGGCGAGAAGGGCGTTTTCGAAAGTGCGGTCTTCCGTGGCGTGCCGGATGCTTCGACCCGTCTGGCCAATCTGCAGGCAGGCACCGCCGACCTCGTCGTGACGCTGAACGCCGATCTGGCACAGCAGCTTGAAGCCAGCGGCCGCGGCAAGGTCATGACGGTCAACACCGAGCGCGTTGCCTATTTCGCCATGAACAGCGCGCTTGAGCCGCTCGACAACATGGAGCTGCGCAAGGCGATCGGCTATGCAATCGACCGCGAAGGCATCGTGGAAGGCCTGCTTGGCGGCTACCCGAAGGTGGTGGACGAGCTCGTCTCTCCCGCACATTTCGGCTGGGTCGATGGCGTTGAAGGCTTCAGCTACGATCCCGATCAGGCAAAGGAGATCATCTCCGGTCTGGGCGAGGATGCAAAGCAGACTATGAAGCTGGCGACTTCGCCGGTATTTGATCAGCGCGTCGTCCAGGCCATCCAGCAGATGCTCACCGATGTGGGCTTGAGCGTCGAGATCGAGACCACCGATATGGCCACCTGGCTGAAGGACCAGCAGACGACGCCGGACCAGGCGCCGATGCTCACTTTCAGCCGCTGGTCCTGCGCCTGTCAGGATGCGGACGGCATCATGTATCCGCTGCTTCACTCATCGAGTGCCTGGTCACGCTTCAATGACGGCGAAATCGACAAGCTGCTCGATGACGCACGCAGTGAGCTGGATGTCGAGAAGCGCCAGCAGCTCTACGCGGATCTGCACGATCTCGTGATCGACAAGGTAGCGATCCTGCCCCTCTACCAGGCCGCAATCATCTATGGTGGCGCAGAAGCGCTTGAATGGCAGCCCACCTCGAATGAAAGCCTGTTCCTCAACCGTATGGGCTGGGCGGAATAATCTGCCACGCTTGAAAAGCGCGCGTGTGCCATGAAACTGGCACACGCAATCCAGCCAAGGAGTATATCCATGCGTATCCGCACCGCTTTGCTGGCCGCTACCTGTGCGATGATTTTCGCTCAGCCGCTCGGCGCGAAGGAACTTCTGACGATCGATCTCGTCAACGAGCCGACCACGCTTGACCCGCACATGCAGTGGAATCCGGACAGCTACTATGTCTACCGGAACATTTTCGACAACATCGTCACCCGCGACAATGATGGCAAGATCGTGCCGCAGGTGGCCGAAAGCTGGGAGCAGATTTCCGATACGGAACTCGCTCTGACGATCCGCGAAGGCATCAAGTTCCACGACGGTTCGGACTTGACGGCTGAGGATGTCGCTTTCTCGGTGAAGCGCATCATCGACCCCGAATTCGCAAGCCCCCAGCTTGGTCAGTTCAACAAGATCACGGACGCACGCGTCGAAGGTGACAACAAGGTCGTTCTCGTAACCGATGGTCCTTACCCGGCGCTGCTCGCACAGCTCGTGAAGCTGTCGGTGGTGCCAAAGGCCGTTGTCGAGGAAGCCGGCAAGGATGGCTTCAATGCCAATCCGGTGGGTTCCGGCCCCTACAAGTTCGGCGAACAGCAGCGCGGCGTGTCGGTCACGCTCGTGCGCAACGACGACTATTGGGGCGAGAAGGGCGAGTTCGAGGAAGCCGTCTTCCGCGCGGTTCCCGATGCGGCAACACGCGTTGCCAATCTGAAGGCCGGTACGTCGGACCTCGTCGTGAGCCTCGATTCCGATCTGGCGCTCCAGCTTGAAAACGACCCGCAGGTTCAGCTTCTGACCGCTCTGACAGAACGCGTCGGCTTCATGGGCATCAACACAACCCGCGAGCCGCTGGACGACCCGGAGCTTCGCAAGGCGCTCGCCATGGCGATCGACCGTGAAGGTATCGTGGAAGGCATTCTGGGCGGCGGCGAGAAGGTTGTTTCGCAGATGGCGACCTCGGCGCATTTCGGTTATGTCGAAGGCATCGAGCCGATCCCTTACGATCCCGAGCAGGCAAAGCAGATTGTCGAGGCCGCAGGTGATGCGGCCAAGACCAAGATGGAATTTGCCACGGCTCCGGTCTTCGATCAGCGTATCGTCCAAGCCATCCAGCAGATGCTCAATGATGTCGGCTTCAATGTCGAGATCAACATGTCGGACATGGCAACCTATCTGAAGACGGTGCAGCAGCCCGAACAGGGAAGCCGCCCCTACCTCTCCTTCGGTCGCTGGTCCTGCGCCTGTCAGGATGTTGACGGCGTACTCTTCCCGCTTCTGCATTCCGGTTCCAACTGGTCGCGCGTTTCCAGCGAGACGATCGACGAGGCACTTGAAACCGGTCGTTCCTCACTCGATGAGCAGGAGCGCCTGGACGCATACAAGACCGTGCATCAGCTGGTCCACGACGAGACGCTCATCCTGCCGCTCTACCAGGCAGCCGCACTTTACGGTGGTGCTGCAGAACTGGAATGGGAACCGACGGCGAATGAGAGCCTCTTCCTCAACCGCATGAGCTGGAAAGAACAGGAATAAGGCGTGGTCGTCTTCCTAGCAAAAAGAGCGGGCCAGGCACTGGTCGCGATTTTCGGGGTCATGACGCTGGTGTTCTTCATCCAGCGTCTGACCGGCGATCCGACCTATCTGCTGGTGCCTGAAACCGCCACTCAGGAAGACATCGAGGCCATGCGTCAGTCGCTTGGCCTCGACCGTCCCCTGCTGGTTCAGTATCTGTCCTTTCTGGCAGACATCGTCCGCTTCGACCTCGGGCGCTCCTTCATCCAGAACATCCCCGTGACGGATATCGTCGCCTCGCGCCTGCCCTATACGTTGCAGCTTGCCGGTGGTGCGCTGTTCGTCGCCTTCGTGATCGGGCTGCCGATCGGCCTGATCCTGGCGCTGGCGCGCAAATACAAGAGCTCCAACATCCTGATGGGTGTCGTGCTTGCCGCCCAAAGCCTGCCGACCTTCTGGAGCGGCATATTGATGATCATGGTGTTCGGCGTCTGGCTCGGCTGGCTTCCGCCGTCCGGTTCGGGAACATTTGCGCATCTGATCATGCCGTCGATTGCGCTCGGGCTGCTGTCCATGGCGACCTATGCCCGCATCGCGCGCTCTTCCGTTCTTGATGAACTCTCCAAGGATTATGTGCGCTCCGCGCGAGCCCGCGGCGTGCCGCAGGGCCGCCTCGTGCGCCGCCACCTCCTGCGCAACTCGGTCATACCCGTTATCTCCATCACGGCTCTTGAAATCTCCCAGCTTCTGGCTGGCGCGGTGATCGTCGAGACGGTGTTCGCCTGGCCCGGCCTGGGGCTGCTGACCGTCCAGTCCGTCGTCGCTCGCGACTTCGTCGTCGTCCAGGGCGTGGTGCTTCTGGGTGCCTTCGTCACCATCGCGGTGAACTTCATCGCCGACATACTCTACAGCGTGGTCGATCCGCGCATCAGGCTGGACGGAGCGGGCCAATGACGACACTCATCAACCGCATCCGCCCGATCTTCCTGTCGTCAGGCAGCGGCGTTCCAACCGGCTTCTTTATCGGTGTGGTCGCACTGATGGTGATTGTCGCGATCTTTGCCCCCTGGATCGCGCCTTATGACCCCAATGCGCAGAACCTGCTTGGGCGTCTGAAGGCACCGGGCACAGAAGCGCGCAACGTCCTCTATGTCCTGGGCTCGGATGAGCTTGGCCGCGATCTGCTAAGCCGGCTCATCTATGGGGCCCGCATCTCGCTGTCGGTAGCGTTTCTTTCGGTCATCCTCTCGGGCTGTGTGGGCATCCTGCTCGGCATGCTGGCCGGTTATCGGCGGGGCTGGGTCGAAACCGTCATCATGCGCCTGGTCGACATCTTCCTGTCGGTCCCGGCGATCCTCCTTGCGATCATCACGGTCGCGGTTCTGGGACCTGGCTTCGTCAATGTGATCCTCGTGCTCGCACTGACCCGCTGGCCGCGCTATGCCCGTGTTGCCTATGGCCAGACACTCTCGGTCGCAGGGCAGCCCTATGTGCGCCTGGCGCGGGCAATGGGTGCCAGTTGGGGTCGCATTCTGCTTCTGCACATCCTGCCGAACATCATCGCTCCGCTCTCGGTCGTCGCGACGCTGGAATTCGGCCTGATGGTGCTTTTCGAAGCGGGTTTGTCCTTCCTTGGCCTCGGTGTTCAACCGCCAACCGCAAGCTGGGGCGCGATGCTTTCGGTGGGACGCAATTACGTCTCCAACGCCTGGTGGATCGCCACCTTTCCCGGCCTCTGTCTTTTCATGCTCGTGCTTTCGGTCAACCTGATCGGTGACCGGCTGAGCGAATATCTCAACCCGAAATCACGGTGATACCTATGGAATTCGGCAATCATTTCGAGGGCCGTCGCGTGGTCCTGACCGGTGCTGCAGGTCTTTTCGGCAGCGGTCTTGCCAAGGTCTTTGCAGCACATGGCGCAAAACTCTGCCTCACGGACCGCAACCAGCAGGATGTCGAGAAGGTACTCGGCGAGATCGAGGCTCCGGCAGGAAGCTTCGCCCATGCGGCCGAACTGACCGAGAAGGACTCCATGCAGGCCCTTGTCGATGCGGTTGGCGAGAAGTGGGGTGCTGCAGACATCGTCATCAACAATGCGGCGATCTACCCCTCCGGCTTCATGCTCGACATCGAGCTCGAAGACTGGGATCGAATGATGAACATCAATCTGCGCGCGCCCTATTTTCTCACGCGGCAGTTCTCGCGCCAGATGATCGATCAGGGCGTGAAGGGCAACTTCATCAATATCGGCTCAGGCGCCTCGCGAAAGATGCGTCTCACCGTTGCCCCCTACTGCATCTCGAAATCCTCGCTCGACCGCCTCACCAAGGGTTGGGCGCAGGAACTCGCGCAGTTCGGCATCCGCGTCAATTCGCTCGAGCCCGGCTTCTCTGCCGGCAGCACCGTCAGCCATCTTTCAGACGAACACATCAAGCGGGCAACTGCGGCAGTGCCTCTTGGCCGTGCTTCCTCCATAGAAGATATCGGTCCGGCAGCACTCTATCTGGCATCGGACTTCGCAGCCTATGTCACCGGCGCCACGATGACCGTGGACGGCGGCAATTCGCTTGGCTCAATGGATGTATACCAAGACAAGAAGAGGCCGCTTTGACCATGAAGATGCCCGCTCCCTACAAGTGGCCCGAAGGCAAGAAGGCGGCCTTTTGCTTCAGCGTCGACGTGGACGCCCATTCACCGTGGATGTGGAACAACCGCAACGACCAGCCGCAGCTTCTCTCCCATCTCGAGCAGCGCCATTTTGGCCCGCGCGTCGGACTGCCACGCATTGTCGAGATGCTGGACAGGCTTGGCGTCAAGGGCAGCTTCTTCGTCCCTGCCGCCGTCGCCGAGAAATATCCCGACATGCTGCCTTCGCTCGTCGAAGGGGGCCACGAAATAGGCCTGCACGGCTATTTCCACGAGCTCGTAAACCAAACGAGCGACGAGGAATTTACGCGCATGCTCGAAGCCTCCATCGCGCTGTTTGAAAAACAGGTCGGCTTCAAGCCTGCAGGCTTCCGTTCTCCTGCCTGGGAAATGACCCCGCATATGGTGGCCGAGATCAGGAAGCACGGCTTCTATGATAGCTCGCTCATGGGCTACGACACGCCTTATGAAGTCGATCAGGTGACCGAGGTGCCCGTCAACTGGAGCACGGATGACGCGATCTTCTTCAAATTTCTGGGCGGTGCGGGCTTCGACATGTGGCCGCCGGTCGGCACCGACCGTGTGCTCGCCGCATGGACGGACGAACTTGACGCGCTTCATGACGCGGGCGCGCTCTTCATGCTGACCATCCACGACTGGATCTCCGGCCGCGCGCCGCGCACCGTCATGGTCGAGAAGCTGCTTCAGGACGTGCTCTCGCGCTCCGATCTCTGGGTCGCGACGGTCGGTGAAGTGGCTGCCCACCATGAAGCGGAGAACAAGGGCGCGAATGAGGTCGGCATCGACATTCCCGCCCCCATGTTCGACCACCCAGCCTGGAAAGGTGAATGATGCAAACCTGGCAGATCAAGAAGGGCCAGCTTTCCAGCGACAAGGGTGTTGTCGCAGCCCAGCATTTCGAGGCAGCCCGCGCGGCAGCCGACGTGCTGGCCCGCGGTGGCAATGCGATGGACGCGGCTGTCACCTGCGCGCTCGCACTCTCCGTGGTCGAGCCCTGGCTGAGCGGTGTCGGCGGTGGCGGCTTCCTGCTTTACGGCGATGGCAAGACGGGTGAAGTCGACACGCTCGACTTCAATGTCCGCGCCTCGCGCAATATCGATCCCGCACGATATCCGCTCGTTGAAGGCAATGACGGCGAATGGTTCAACTGGCCGGCGGTCAAGGATGACCGTAACATTATCGGCTACGAATCCATCTGCATTCCCGGTGCCGTCGATGGCCTGGCGCAGGCGCTTGAGAAATACGGCACGATCAGCTTCGCAGAAGCCGTCCAGCCTGCCATAGAACTTGCCGAGCGCGGCATGATCGTCGACTGGTTCACCGCCTTGTGCTTCGCCATCGATGCACGCGGCCTTGCCCGCTACGAGCATTCCGCAGAACTCTTCCTTGAAGACGGAATGCCGATCCGCACTCCCGCGTCCGGTGGCGCGGAATATCTGCCGATGCCCGCCAAGGCTAGAATGCTGAAGCGGCTTGCCGAAGCCGGTCCCCGCGACTTCTATGAAGGCCAGACTGCAAGTCAGATCGTGGAAGATCTCAAAGCAGGCGGCAATGTGATCGACGCACAAGACCTGGCAGGCTTCTCATCACGCTGGGCAAAGCCCGCAACGGCGAGTTACCGCGACACCGAGATAAATGTGATCGCGGACCTCTCCGGCGGTCCGAGCTTCATCCACGCCATGGCAGAAGTGGAAGCCAAGCTTGATGTGACGAAGCGCCCGGATGCTGCCGCTTCCCGGCTCTATGCGCAGGCGATACGCCGTGCCTACGAGTACCGCCTGCAGAACATGGGACATGCCGCCAGGCGCGAGGACTGCACCAGCCACATGTCGGTGGTGGATTCCGAGGGCAACATGGTGTCGCTGACCAACACGCTGCTCTCGCGCTTCGGCTCCAAGGTGACGCTGCCACAGACCGGCATGCTGATGAACAACGGCATGATGTGGTTCGACCCGCGTCCGGGTGCGGCCAATGCGATTGCACCCGCAGCACAGCCGCTCGCCAATATGTGTCCCGTTCTCTTCCGCAAGAACGGCAAGCCATATCTGGCTATAGGTGCAGCCGGCGGACGGCAGATCTTCCCTGCCCTCGTTCAGCTTTCATCCTATGTCATCGACTATGGCATGAATCTCGAAAATGCCTTCCACGAGCCTCGCATAGACGCCAGCACGCCGACCATTCTGGTCGACCGCATGGCGCAGACCGATGTGGCAGCGGCAATCGCTGAGGACTTCCCGGTGAAGATCGTGTCGAATACGCTTCATCCGGTGAATTTCGCAATCCCCTCGGCTGTTCTGCGCGACGCGGAGGGCATGCATCACGGCATGAGCCACCCAAGCAATCCATGGGCCGGCGTGGCCGGGGAGGGCGATGATGGCAGCAGCGGTTGAGAACGAAGCAGCCACCGCACTTCAGGTCGAGGATCTGAAGGTCTCGATCGGCGGCAAGATGGTCGTCGATGGCGTGGATCTTGAAGTCGGACAGGGCGAGATCGTGGCCCTGGTCGGTGAGAGCGGCTCGGGCAAAAGCCTGAGTGCCCTTTCGATCATGGGGCTCCTGGCTGGAAATCTGGAACGTTCAGCAAAATCGATCAGGCTCGGCGACGAGGCCATCGAGACCTATGGCGATGCCCGGATGCGCCATCTTCGCGGCGATGCCATGTCCATGATTTTCCAGGAACCGGTGGCCTCTCTCAATCCGCTGATGAGTGTCGGTGAACAGGTGTCGGAAAGCCTTGTGGTCCACGGCCATGCCTCGAAGGACGAGGCCTGGGACAAGGCGGTGAAGATGCTGGCCGATGTCGGCATCCCGGAACCGGAACGCCGCGCGCGCCAGTTTCCCGCGGAACTCTCCGGCGGCATGTGCCAGCGTGTCATGATCGCTTCGGCCCTCATCGCCCGCCCTCGCCTGCTGATCGCCGATGAGCCGACGACTGCACTGGACGTGACCATTCAGGCGCAGATCCTGGAACTGATGAAGCGCCTTCGCGACGAGACCGGTACATCCGTTCTCATCATCACGCACGATATGGGTGTTGTTGCCGCCCTCGCCGACAAGGTCTGTGTCATGTATGGCGGGCGCATCGTTGAACAGGCGGAGGTCTACGAGATATTCCGCAATCCCTCGCACCCCTACACGAAGCTCCTCCTTTCAACGATCCCCAAGCTCGGCGGGGCGCGCAAGGAAGCGCTGTTCTCGATCAAGGGCACCGTGCCCGATCTGAATTCCTGGCCGGAAGGTTGCCGCTTTCGCACGCGCTGCCCGCTGGCGGACGAGAAATGCGCCGAGCGGCCGCCCTTCCTGCCCGTGAATGGCGAAGGCGATCACCGATCCGCATGCTGGCACATGGACAGGCTGGAGGAACTCGCATGAGCCGCGAAACAATTCTCTCCGTCCGCAATCTGAAGGTTCATTTTCCGGTCAAGGGTGGCATCAACCGCCCCTCCGGCACGGTGAAGGCAGTCGATGGCGTCAGCTTTGATGTCCAGGCAGGCGAGACGGTTGCCGTTGTCGGCGAGTCCGGTTGCGGCAAGTCAACCACGGGCAACGCGATCCTGAGCCTCGCGCCCATCACCGCAGGTGAAGTGCATTTCAACGGTCAGGACATTGCCCGCATGAAGCCTGCCGAGCGCAAGACGCTGTGGCGTGATCTTCAGGTTGTCTTTCAGGACCCGGTCTCCGCGCTCAATCCGAAACGGACCATCGCGCAATCCATCGCCGAACCGCTGGCGATCAACGGCTACAGCCGCAAGGAACAGGACGCGCGGGTGGACGAACTGGTGGCGCTCGTAGGCCTGAACCAGAGCCAGCGCGACCGCTATCCCAACGAGCTTTCCGGCGGTCAGCGCCAGCGCGTCGTCATAGCGCGCGCGCTTGCGCTCAATCCGAAGCTGGTCATCTGCGACGAGCCTGTTTCCGCCCTCGACGTCTCCATCCAGTCGCAGATCCTCAATCTGCTGATGGAGCTCCAGGAGCGGCTGGGGCTTTCCTATCTCTTCATCTCGCACGACCTGTCAGTGGTCCGCCATCTCGCAGACCGCGTGATCGTGATGTATCTCGGCACGATCGTCGAGGAAGCGCAAACGGACGAGCTCTTCACAAATCCGCGCCATCCCTATACGCGCGCACTGTTGAGCGCCATTCCGGAGCCCGACCCCGTCGTCCAGCGTGCAAAGAAGCCCATCCCCTTGCAGGGCGAACTGCCAAGCCCGCTGAACCCGCCCGCCGGATGTCCGTTCGTCACGCGTTGTCCGCTGCGCGAAGAAGCATGCAGCACGATCAGGCCGGAGCTGACGCCCGATCCGACTTCGCCCACCCATCACTTCGCCTGCCTCGTCGAAGCGCGGGCAGTGCCCGTGAACGTCTAGCGCCCGACACGCCAACTTCTACAGGAGGCCTGAAATATGGATCTCGCACCGATCGTCAATGATGCACGCCAATGGCGCCGTCATCTGCACCAGATGCCCGAACTGCAATTTGTCGAGCACAAGACCGCCGATTTCGTCGCGGAGAAACTCGCCTCCTTCGGGCTTGAGGTACATCGCGGCATGGGTGGCACCGGCGTTGTTGCGGTCATAGATGGCAAAGGTCCAGGCAAGAACATTGCACTGCGCTGCGAGCTCGACGCCCTTCCGATCGAGGAACAGACAAATGTGGAATATTCCTCGCGCAATGAAGGCGCGATGCATGCCTGTGGACATGACGGGCATATGTCCATGCTGCTTGGCGCTGCGCGCAGCCTGAGCGAGAACCGCGACTTTGGCGGGACCGTCACGGTTATCTTCCAGCCCGCCGAAGAATTCGGCGGTGGCGGCAACAAGATGATCGAGGACGGCTTGTTCGAGAAGTTCCCGGTCGACGAAGTCTACGCCATTCACAACATGCCGGGCGTGAAGGCAGGTCAGGTCGCGGCCCTTGCAGGCCCGGTCATGGCGGCCGCGCGCAGCTGGGACCTCATCATCCGTGGCAAAGGCGCTCACGCAGGCTGGCCGCATACGGGCATCGACGGCATCGCCATCGCCCATGACTTCACCAGCGGCTGCAACACCATCGTCGCGCGCGAGACCGACCCGGTCGAGGCAGTCGTCATCTCGCCAACGCAGATCCATGCCGGCACCAACTACAATGTGGTACCCGAAGTGGTGAAGGTCGGCGGCACGATCCGCACCTTGAGCAACGAATCCATGGCAATGGTCATGGACAAGATGCGCCAACTTGCGAAGGGCCTTGCCATCGCCAAGGGCTGCGAGATCGAGCTGGACATCCATGAAGGCTATCCCGTCACGGTCAACCATGCGGCACAGGTGGATGCGGCATTGCAGATCGCCCGCGATACTTTCGGAGCCGACGCCGTGGACGAGGAAGTCGCGCCAAAGATGGGCACGGAAGATTTCAGCTACATGCTGGCGAAAAAGCCCGGCGCCTATATCTTCCTGGGCTCTGGCGACACTGCCCCGCTGCACAATCCCAAATACGACTTCAACGACGACATCCTGGAGCGCGGTATCGGGCTGCTCGCAAGCCTCGCACGCAAACGAACGGCCGCCTGAACCAGACAGTCGCCGGCGCCGTCAGTCGGCGGACAACGGTTTCTGTCCGAGCACGTTTGTCAGATGGTCAGCCAACATCTTCACGCGGCGGGGCTGCGTGCGGCCGGGCGGGAAAAGAAGTTGCAGTGGCGCCGGGGGTGTCGTTTGACGAGCACCCGGCCCCCGTGTCCGGGTGTTTCGGGACTGCCGAATTTCACATGGAGTGAGGCTGGATGATCAACCCGGATTCCACTCTCACGGCAGAGGCAGCTCGCCGCCCTCGTTCAGCGATGAAAGCACCTGCGCAATCTCTTCCCGCATGAAGCGGTGGGCGGGATTGGCCGAGGAGCGGCGGTGCCATGCGCTGATGATCAACGGCGGGTCAATCGGCATGGGCGGGGGATGGATCGACAGCGCCAGCTGGTCGGAGAGTTGCTCGGCAAGCTGGCGCGGTACGAGTGCGATCAGATCGCTGACGCTGACGGCCCGACACACGCCCGAGAAGACTGGCATGGTCATGACCACCCGCCTCTGCCTTCCCACCCGTGCCAGCGCGGCATCTCCCATCGCACTGGTCTTGCCTTCGGGCGAGAACAGTACATGGCCAAGGTCGCAGAAGAGATCCATCGGAAGCATTTCGCCGGCTTTGATTCCTGCTGCGGCGATCCGTGGATTGCCCCTTGCGGCGATCGCCACGAAGCTTGAGCGGAAGAGCGCGCGTTTTTCCACCCAATCGGGCACCTGCGTGTCCGGCAGAAGGGCAAGGTCGGCCTCGTAGCGTTCCAGCGTTTCGACATAGCTGTATGGCACGAGGTCGACGAGCTGCACCCTGATACCCGGTGCCTTCCGGCGCAGATCGGTCGCCAGCCGCGGCATCAGCATCTCGGCGAAGAAATCGCTGCCCGCGATCTTGAAGGACAATTCCGCTTCATGGGGAACAAAGCGTTCGCCCCCGCACAGCAGTTCCTCCAGCCGGTCCAGTTCCACGCGCAGCGGCGTGGCCAGTGACGCAGCGTAGTCTGTTGCACGCAGCCCCTGCCCGTGACGCACGAAAAGCGGATCGCCAAGCGCATGGCGCAGCCGCGACAGCGCTCCCGAGACAGCCGACTGCGACATGCCCAGCCGCTCTCCGGCTTTCACCGTGGAGCCCTCATGCAGCAGTGCATCGAGCACGCGCAGAAGATTGAGATCGAGGGTCAAAAAATTCATGGCGCTGATAGTCTATATCGAAACTAGCGATTTTTCACATACCGCAGCCTCGGCTATCGTCGTCCCCGCGAAAGTGCTCCCGTTCCCCATGGGAACCCAGCCTGGAGGCGGTGACAATGGAACAACTTCTGAAGGAAACCCAGCCCATCAGCTGGAACGGGGTCACGTACAAGACACTGCTCGATGGTTTGGGCAGTGGTGGTGCAATGTCCATCGTGGACAGCATCTCGCCACCCGGTTTCGGGCCTCCCCGTCATATTCACGATGCCGAGGACGAAGCCTTCGTCCTATTGACCGGCCGCTGCCGCTTCTGGATGGAGGGTGAGACCTTCGAACGGGGCGCGGGCGCGGCTGTCTTCGTGCCGCGGGGAAAGGAACACACTTTTCAGGTCGTCGGTGACGAGCCGTGTCGGCACCTGCTCATCCTCACGCCCTCGGGCTTTGAGAATTTCTTCGCGGATATGGCTGCGGGCGCATTCCGCATACCCGAAGACATGGGCGATGTCGAAGAGGCAGCTGCGCGGCACAATCTGCGTTTCACCGGCCCGCCACTGGGAGCTGAATGAAGCGCAGATGCAGAAATCAACCGTCTACCACATCCCGGTCTGCCCTTTCTCCCAAAGGCTCGAGATCCTTCTGGAACTCAAGGGGCAACGGGAGGCCGTATCCTTCGAAGTCGTGGACATAACCAGGCCGCGCGACCCGGCTCTTTTGGAAAAGACGCGAGGCACCACTGCGCTGCCCGTTCTGGAGACGCCCGACGGGAAGATCATCAAGGAAAGCCTTGTTATCCTCGATTATCTTGACGAGGCACTGCCCGGACCGCTCATCCGCCGCTCCGACCCGTTGCAGCACGCCATTGAACGCATGCTGATTGTGAAGGAAGGCGCGTTCACCGCCGCAGGCTATTCGCTTGTGATGAACCAGAAAGAAAAGGCGCGTGACCAGATGACGGACAAGCTCGTCGCGCTCTACGCAGAGCTTGATGATTTCCTGCGCTTCCACAATCCTCACGGAATCTTTCTCTTCGACGACTTCGGCCTTGCGGAAGCGGTGTTCACGCCGGTCTTCATGCGCTTCTGGTTCCTTGAATATTACGAGGGATTTGAGCTGCCGCGCCGCGCCGAATTCGACCGCGTCCATGTATGGCGTGAAGCCTGCCTGGCGCATGAAGCTGCCCAGCAGGTGAGCCGCGAGGAGGTCGTGAAGCTCTACTACGATTACGCTCTGGGCGCGGGCAATGGTGCGCTGCCCGAGGGGCGCAAGCGCTCAAGCTTTGCGTTTGAACCGCATTGGCGCGAGCGGCCCTGGCCGCCGAGGGAAAAATACGGACCAACCGCATCAGATAAGGCACTTGGCCTCGTCTGATCCTGCTTCGCCCTAAGGCGTGACCAGAACCTTCACAAGCTTCTCGCGGTCTTCAACAAGAGCCGGAAATTGCTTTGGCAGGTCCGGCAGCGCGATCGTTCGGGAGGCGATGGCGTCGGTGGGAATATGGCCGTCGCGGATAGCCTTCATGACGCGCTCGAAATCGTCCTTCAGAGCGTTGCGCGAACCGATGATCCGCGCCTCGCGCTTATGAAACTCGCTGTCGGTGAAAGAAATGTCGTCCTTCACCACGCTCACCAGCACGGTCGAGCCGCCATGCGCGACGAGCGGGAAACCGGCTTCGATTGCCTTGGCATTGCCTGTTGCATCGAAAACCACGTCGAAACCTTCGGCGCGATCGCCCTGCAGGATGTCGTCACCGGGCTTGTGGTTCTTGTCGAAACCGAAGTGGGAGCGTGCCAGATCCAGCCGCGCATCGCTGAGATCCATCAGGTGAACCTCGGCTCCGGCAATGCGCGCGAACAGTGCTGCGCCGATCCCGATGGGTCCTGCACCCGTCACCAGAACGAGATCACCCGGCCCCGTGCCGGAGCGCTGGACAGCATGAGCACCAATGGCCAGGAACTCGACCATGGCCGCCTGCTGCGGCGTTAGTCCGTCGGCCGGATAGAGGTTTTCCGCTGGCACCGCGATGCGCTGGCACATGCCACCGTCACGATGAACGCCGAGAACCTCGATCCGCGTGCAGCAATTGGGCTTGCCGCGGCGGCAGGCGCGGCAGGTGCCGCAGGAGATATAGGGATTGATCACGACGAGCCGGCCCTGGTCGGGTCCGGATGCGACATGTCCGGATAGCTCATGCCCGATCATCCGCGGATATTGCAGGAATGGATGCTTGCCTTCGAAGATGTGGTAGTCCGTACCGCATATGCCCGCAGCCGCGATGTCCACCAGCACCCAGCCCTCGCGCGCTTCAAGAGGCAGATCGCGCTCATGGATGGAAATCTTGCCCGGCTCGTCACACACCACGCATTGCATCATCGAAGCAGAACTCCCTGTCATTGCTCGCTGCCGCGCGGAGCGGATCAACCGCACCATGCGCTTGTACTTTTATTATTAAATACGGTTACGTGGCAGGTGACGCCGGGTCAAATGTTTTTTATGATTCCGTACATGGCTTGCGGACACAACCGCGACCTTTCGGCGGGAAAGTGTGATTATGGCGCGCAGCGACAGGCGTTACAGGGAAGCCCATAACCATCTGCTCGACTATTGCGCGCGTCTGACCGTAGGTGACGCCATTCCATCCGAGAAAGCGCTAGGCGAGGAAATTTCCGTCAGCCGCACCGTCGTGCGTCGCTGCCTCAGCGGATTTGCGGAGATCGGCCTGATCTCCTGGGAAGGGCGCGACAAGCGCCTTCTGCGCCTTCCGCAAGAAGGCGACCGGCTGGACGAGATCGACGGAGGATTGTCTTCCGATGATCTCGAGCAGCGCTTCTTTGACTGGATCCTGCGCTTCGACGTTGCTGCCGACACACCGCTTTCGGTGGCGGAACTGTCGCGAACATTCAATGTCCCCCAGCATGAGCTTAAGGAGTTCCTTGCCGGCCTCAGCCGCTTCGGTCTTGTCACCCGTCGGCGCCAGGGCGGCTGGATGTTGCGCGGTTTCACCAAGGATTTCGCGGTCGAGCTTTCCGATTTCCGTTCGGTGCTGGAGCTGAACGCCATCGCTCAACTTCTGGAAGCGCCGGTGGATCACCCGATCTGGAAACAGCTCGAGCAGCTACGCGCGCAACATGTCGATCTCGCCCGCCGCATCGATGCCGACTTTCACGAATTTTCCAAGCTGGACGAAGCCTTTCACCGCGCGGTCAATTCGGTTGTCGCCAACCGCTTCACCCGCGAGTTCCAGAAGGTCATCTCGCTGATCTTCCACTACCACTATCTGTGGAACAAGGCGGAGGAGAAGGAGCGGAACCTGGCGGCGATCCAAGAGCATCTGGCGATCATCGACGCACTGGAAGCGCGCGACGAGGATGCCGCCATGAAGGCGGCACGCGCGCATCTGCGCACCTCGAAGACCACGCTTCTGTCCTCGTTGCGCTATCACGAACTTGGTTAGGCAGACGCGTAAAGCGGGGTTTTCACCAATCCGGGCTTCTGAAGCCCAATGCCTTCTTTGCCTCCAGCGGCACGCTCACCTCGAGCGCCTTGAGATTGCGCGTTAGCGAGGATGGCTTGGCCGTCCCCAGGAGCACGGCTGCGGCTGCGGGATGCTCGCGTGCGAAATGGATGGCAGCCGTCGGCAGCGCAACATCGTGCGCTTCGGCAACCGCCTTCAACTCGCCCACCCGTTCAAGCACATCCTGTGGTGCCGGACCATAATCATAGGTCGCACCCGGTACGGGTCCGGTTGCAAGAATGCCCGAGTTGAAGATGCCGCCAAGAACCAGGCTGGTGCCTTCCTCCAGGCATCGCGGCACAAGGGCTTCTTCACCGGAGCGGTCGAGCAATGACAGCCGGCCGGCCAGAAGGATGACGTCGATGGGGCCGTGATCCATCACATCCAGGCAGACCTGGCACTCGTTCACGCCAAGGCCGAAGGCGCCGATCCGCCCCTTTTCCTTCAGCCGCAACAGCCGCTCATAGCCGGAGCCGAAAAAGGCGTCCATATGGTCCGCATTGGCCGTGCCGTGGGTATATTCGCCTATGTCATGCACGAAGATGATGTCGGCGCGGGTGACACCCAGCCGCTCGAAACTCTGCTCGAGACTTTCCTCGATGCCATCACCGGAATAGTCGTAGCGCACATCGTTCTGGGCGGGATTTATGAAGCCGTCGGCCTCTGCGATTGGGGATTGCGCCGGACTGAGGACACGCCCCACCTTGGTGGAAATCTGGAAACCGTTCCGTCCTTCAAGGAATTGGCCAAGACGCATTTCGGATAGCCCGCGACCATAGTGCGGCGCTGTGTCAAAATAGCGAATGCCCGCATCCCAGGCGGTTTTCAATACCGATTGCACGTCCTCATCGGACACTTCGCGATAGAGATTGCCGATCCCGGCACAGCCAAAGGCGATTTCGCTCACCTCGACCTCGGTCTTGCCGATCTTGCGCGTCCTCATGCGCCAGCCCTCCCCATTGCATGTCCCAGTTTCGACTTTTGCGCTTGATCGCCATTTTCGCGCGCCCAGTCGAGAAAGGCGCCGATGCGCCGTTCGAGCTTCTCGCCATGGTTTTGCGCGATATCCTCGAGTCGATGATCGAGGAAGGGATTGGCAAAACGCTCCAGCGTCGCGGCAATGTAATCCTCAACGCCGTCGCCCTCCCCGGCCGCCTTGAAGGTGGGCAGCACTTCCTCTCCATAAACAGCGCGCAGACGCGCGGAAAAATCCGGATCCCCCATCACGTCACGAACAAAGACCGCGCCCTTGCGATCATTCGCAAGCCATCGCGAGACCATCCAGGTGTGGCCGAGATTGAGGATGAAAAGCTTGCGACGTTCGATGACGCCGAGATCCTTCACCCGCTGCACATCCGCGTGCTGGCACGGCATGACGAGCCCGGGACAGTCCTCGATGGCCCAGAGCGCATAGGGTTCGGCGACCGCTCCTGCCGGTTCGAGCGGCTCCGACACGATCCGGTCGACCAGCGAATTGACCCAGCGCACTTGCGTTGAAAGCCATTCGCGAAATTCCGGCTCCATCTTTGAAGCGACTTCAAGCACGAGGCCGCGCAGCACCCTGCCATTGTCCTGCACGAGTTCGGTCGGCATGATCTGGATCGGGCGCGCATTGGCCTTGAAACGCGCATGAAGCAGATGTGTCAGCTTTGCCGGATATGACATTGCGTGGTCGAACCCGGTCGCGATATCGGCGGCCTGTGGCTTGAAACCGGCATCGGCCGTATTGGAGAGAATGATCTCCGCCTCCTCGACAATGGTGTCACGCACGGCATCGAGATCGGCAGCCAGAGACATGGCGCGCGCAACACTGGTCACTCGCCGCGTCTCGTCTAGCCGCGCACCGTCACGCAGGCCCCGCACCTTTACATCGAAGCCATCGGAAAGAGCTGCAAGGCGACGCGCCCGCGAAGCGTCACCGCTCGTCTGAACCACCGTGATCGGGCCGATGGCCTCACCACGCTCCAGCGCTTCGGAAACGAACAGGTCCACATGCGCCTGCAGAAACCGGCTCGTGCCGAACTGCACGATGGGTGTTTTCACCATCAAACTCCTCCCTTAGTTCTGTACGTTATTATTATGTACAAAACTGAGCTGCAAGGTCTGCCGACCGGGTGAACAGTTCCGCTCAAGCGTCAGGCCGCGTTGTCGCGCAGACTGCGGCCCATTTCCTGAAGCGAGACAAATGCCGCGTAACGGCGATCATGGAGCGCACTTTGCGCCTCATTCGGCTTGGCGGCTTCGGCGACGCGCGAAAGCGTCTTCATCGCCGTCGCAAGATCAGGCTGCGTGCCTGCCGCAACCGCCGCCGCCATGGCCGAACCGAGCAGAACGGGCTCGGGTGAGCTGCAGGTGGCAATAGAAAGGCCGGTGGCATCCGCCAGCACCTGGCGTACAAGTGGACTCTTGCCCGCACCGCCGGAAACAACGACCTGTGTCAGGTCGGCCCCCTTGGCACGAAGCGTCTCCACGATCTGCCGCAGGCCGTAGCCGATGGAGGCGACACCGGCGAGGTAAAGCCGCACAAGGCTCCTCTCGTCCTGCGCCATGTCGAGGCCTGCAACAATCGCGCGGGCGTCGGGATCGGCAAAGGGCGCGCGATTGCCGAGGAACTCGGCAACGACGTGAAGACCGCCGACAATCTCGCCAAAGCTTTCCGACTGCAGGAGCGCGCCCGCGCGCTCATCGAACCAGGCGGTCAGGCTCTTGCCTTCTGCCTTGGCCTTTGCTTCCGCCTCACCGGCCAGCCCATGCTGGCGCACGAGGTGGTCGATGGCTGCACCGGCGGCAGACTGTCCGCCTTCGCTGAGCCACAGGCCTGGAATGAGTGCTGAATGATACGGTCCCCAGACACCGGGCACGAAAGCGGGCTCCTCACCCACATTCAGCGTGCAGGCCGAGGTTCCGAAGACGTATGCCAGCCGCTGGTCGAGCGAACCATCAAGCCCCTGCGCACCAAGCGTGCCGAGCGCACCGGCATGGGCATCGATCAGCCCCATGGCGACCGCCGTGCCGGGCTTCAGCCCAAGCTCTTGCGCAGCCTTTTCGCTCAAGCCCCCGGGAATGGCCGTGCCCGGCGGGCAGATCTCATGGCCGATGCGGACGAAATCTTCATCTGCAAGCTGACCCAGTCCGATCTGGCGGAAATAGTAAGGGTCCCACCGGTCCTCATGGGCAAGATAGGTCCATTTGCACGTTACGGTGCAGGTGGAGCGCCACAGGCTTCCCGTCGCCCGCCATGTCAGGAAATCGGTGAGGTCCAGAAAGTGCGCGGCCCGCGCGAAGGTCTCGGGCAGTTCCTCGGCAAGCCAGAGCAGTTTCGGTGTCTGCATTTCGGGCGAAATGCGCCCGCCGACATAGTCGAGAACGCTCGCCTTGGTATCATTGATGCGCCTGGCCTGAGGCGTCGCGCGGTGGTCCATCCAGACAATGATGTTGCGCTGGTTCTCGCCTTGCGCATTGACGGCAAGTGGCTTGCCCTCGCGGTCAAGCACGACCATCGAACAGGTGGCATCGAATCCTATCCCGGCGATTTCATCCGCCCGGACACCGGCCTCGCTCACCGCCTGCCGGATGCAGGAGGTGACGGCAGCCCATATATCGTCGCTCGATTGCTCCACATGCAACGCCTTTTCGCGCCACATGCGGATGGGGTGAGAGACAGCGCCCAAGAGCTGCCCCTCGCGATCGAACACACCTGCACGCGCACTGCCCGTGCCGACATCAACGCCGATATAATACAAGCCGTCACCCCATATTGCCGTTCAGCCGATCAGGCGCCGTACGGCACCCAGATCGTCTTGACCTGCGTTGCACGCTCCATGAAGTCGCGGCCACGCGCTGCCGCATCGTCGCTCCAGTCGATGAGGCGTCCGCCATTGGTCCAGACCTGCTTGAGATTGCCCGCCGACATGGTCTCGACTGCTGCCGCACCTTCTGCGGTGCCGTAGTACCAGATGCCGTCAACGGCGGCATGTTCGCCAAGGGTCTTGGCCAGCACGTCGCGCTCGCCGGTGACCAAATTCACCACACCGCCCGGCAGATCGGAGGTGTCGAAGACCTGGAACAGCGGCTGGGCGATCAGCGCATGCGCGCCTGAAGGCACGGCCACGACGCGGTTGCCGGTGGCGATCAGCGGCAGGATCATGGACATCAGCCCCAGAAGCGGTGCTTCATCGGGTGCAAGCACGCCCATCACGCCGATCGGCTCCTTCAGCGAAAGCGTCAGATGGCGCGGCTTGGTGGCGTGGATCGCGCCGTCATCCTTGTCGGCAAGACCGGCATAGTAAAAGCAGCGCTCGATGGTCTGGCGCACTTCGCGTTCTGCCTGGCTCTTGGAGACACCTGTCAACGTCTGCAGCTGTGCGGAAAGCTCGTCGGCACGCGCGGAGATGTTTTCCGCGATGAAATAGATCACCTGCGCGCGGCCATGCGGGTTGGCGGCCCAGCTTGAAGCCTTGAGTGCGGCTTCGACCGCATTGCGCACATCCTTGCGGTTGGAGAGCGGCGCAAGACCCAGAACGTCACCCTTCGGACCGCGCACGATATAGCTTGCGCCGCCATCGGGCCGCGCCTGCTTGCCCCCGACATAGTTCTTCATGGTGCGATCGACGAGATCGGCGGAAGAACCATCCGTGGCGGTTGCCGCGGTGAAGTCGATTTCGGAGGGCTTGCCCGGCTTGCCCGGCTTCCCGGCCTTGCGCTTCAGATAGCCGCCCATGCCTTCGCGCGCGCCTTCACGGCCATAGCCGCTTTCCTTCATGCCGCCAAAGGGAGCATTGGCGTCGAACATGTTGGTGGCGTTGACCCAGACAACACCGGCCTTCACCCGCGCGGCGAGCTCGGTCGCGGCATTGATGTTTTCCGACCAGATCGAAGCGGAAAGACCATATGCCGTGTTATTGGCAAGCTCGACCGCCTCATCCACGGTGCGGAAGGTGGTCGTGACCGCGATGGGGCCAAAGATTTCCACCTGCGAGACGGTTGCTGCCGGATCGGCCTCGGCAAAGAAGCCCGGCGCGATATAGTGGCCGGTATCGGGCAGCGGGCAGGACGACTGTTCAAGCTGATAGCCTTCCGCAGTCGCCCCCTGCAGCAGTCCCTCGATGCGCGCTTTCTGACCGGCAGATACGATCGCACCCATATCCGTGGTCTTGTCGAGCGGGTCGCCGACGCGGATACGGCTCATGCGCTCGCGCAGCTTCGCAAGGAAGCGGTCGGCAATGCCTTCCTGTACCAGCAGACGCGAGCCGGCGCAGCAGACTTCGCCCTGGTTGAACCAGACGCCATCGACAACGCCTTCAACCGCAGCATCGAGATCGGCATCGGCACAGATGATGAAGGGCGACTTGCCGCCAAGCTCGAGCGAAAGCTTCTTGCCCGAACCTGCCGTGGCACGACGGATCTCGCGACCGACAGCCGTGGAGCCGGTGAAGGCAATCTTCGCAATATCCGGATGGCGCACGATCAGCGAGCCGGTTTCCGCACCACCATGAACGATATTCACCACGCCCTTGGGCAGGCCGATCTCGACCAGAAGCTCGGCAAAGGCGATGGCCGTCAGTGGTGTCAGGTCGGCAGGTTTGAGAACAACCGTATTGCCGGCCGCAAGGGCGGGTGCGATCTTCCATGCAAGCATCAGAAGCGGGAAATTCCACGGGATGATCTGCCCGCAAACGCCAAGCGCCTCGTGATCGGCAAATTCGGTCTCGGAAGCCGCTGCCCAGCCTGCATGGTGGTAGAAATGGCGAATGACCAGGGGGATGTCCGCCGTGCGGCTCTCGCGGATCGCCTTGCCATTGTCGAGGCTTTCCAGAACCGAGAAGAAGCGCTCACGCTTCTGCAGTTGACGGGCGATGGCGTAGAGATAGCGGCTGCGCTCGAAGCCCGAAAGTTTCGACCAGGCGGGAAACGCCTTTGCCGCGGCGGCAACGGCTGCATTCACCTCGTCCTCGCCTGCGGCGGGAATATGGGCGAGCACTTCGCCATTGGCAGGATTTTCGACCGCGATACCGGCCTTCTTCGCATCGGTGAAGCTGCCATTGATGAAATGGCCGAAGCTGCGTCCGCGCGCTTCCAGCCAAGCGACCACATCTGTCGTGGCCTCCGGTGCCGGACCGTAATCCATGGTTTGCATGATGTCCTTGATGTTCATCTGACGGGCCTCAGCTTAAGGCGTGGTGCGCGGCGCTAGCATAGCGGCCGGTGATATGATGTTCGAGCTGACGCTCGATATCGGCGAGAAGCGACGAAGCGCCAATGCGGAAAAGATCAGGCTCCATCCATGGGCCACCCAGCTCTTCCTTCATGAGCGCGAGCCAGTTCATCGCATCCTTGGCGGTCTTCAGGCCGCCGGCGGGCTTGAAGCCGACCTTGTGGTCGGTGAGATCGCGATAGTCGCGAAGCGCGCGCAGCATGGTCAGCGAAACGGGAAGCGTCGCATTTTCCGGCTCCTTGCCAGTCGATGTCTTGATGAAGTCTGACCCCGCCTGCATCGCCACCATGGAGGCGCGATAGACATTGGTGAGCGTGCCCAGTTCACCGGTGGCAAGGATCGCCTTCATATGCGCCTCGCCACAGGCCTCACGCATGGCGCGGATCTCGTCATAGAGCTTCTGCCATTCGCCGAGCAGCGCATATTCGCGGGTGATAACGATATCGATCTCGGCCGCACCCTCTTCCACCGCGTAGCGGATTTCCGCCAGACGCTGGGGTAGCGGGGTGAGGCCGGCGGGAAAGCCGGTGGCGACGGACGCGACGGGAATGCCGGTACCCGTCAGAGCCTTCACCGCATGGGGAACCATGGTGGGATAGACACATACGGCACCGGTCTTCAGGCCGATATCGCCCACGCCCATACGGTCCAGAATGTCCTGGCGAACAGGGTTACGGGCCTTGTTGCACAGCCGGCGCACGCGACCGGGCGTATCGTCACCGGCAAGCGTGGTCAGGTCGATGCACTGGATCGCGCGCAGCAGCCACGCCGCCTGATATTCCTTCTTCACCGTGCGCGCGGCAGCGATTGTCGCGGCGCGGCGCTCGGAAGCGGAACGGTTGACCTGCACATCCTCGAACCAGCCGCGTTCTAGCGCGGTGCCGGGATTGCGTTCATGAGTTTCAGACATTGGGTGTCCCTTATGATGCAGAGGGGGCCAGCCCCTCGCAGAATGACACGAATTCCGCAGCCGAAGCATAGGATTTCTGGGTTCCGCGCTTGCCAACGGACTGCGCGGCGTAGCGGGCGGCCTGTTTGAGCGCTTCTTCCGTGTTGCCACTGGCTGCGAAGAAATGGGCAAAGGAGCCGATGAAGGCGTCGCCCGCACCGGTCGTGTCGACCGGCGTCACGCGCACGGGCTCGATTGGTGTGACCTTGTCGGCGGTGATCAGGCGCGCGCCGCGACCCCCAAGCGTTACGATGACCGTGCCGATGCCCTGCGCAATCAGGCTGCGCGCAGCAGCGTTGATCTCGTCCTCGCTGTCTGTCGGCATGCCCGACAGAAGCGCAAGTTCGCTTTCATTAGGCACGAGAAAGCTCAGGCTGCGCAGATCGCCGACATTGAGTTCGGGCGTGGCAGGCGCGGGATTGAGAATGGTCGGAACACCCCATTCCGCCGCGCGCCTGACCGTATGGCGCACCGTCTCCAGCGGCACTTCAAGCTGCATGAGAATGAGATCGGCCTGGCGCAATGTCTCTTCGGCGGCATCCACATCAGCCGGCAAAAGATCGGCATTCGCACCCTTCACGATGAGGATGGAGTTTTCGCCGGACTCCTCCACGAAAATGGGTGCAACGCCCGAAGACTTGCCCTCGACCTTCGCGACATGGGTCGTATCGATGCCGAACTGCTGGAAATTGGCAATCGTGTTGTCACCGAACAGGTCGCTGCCAACCTTTGTCACCATGGAGACCTGCGAGCCGAGCTTGGCCGCGGCAACCGCCTGGTTGGCCCCCTTGCCGCCGCAACCGATCTCGAAATCGGGCGCTTCCAGCGTTTCGCCGGGGGCCGGCATGCGGGTGATATAGGTGATCAGGTCGACCATGTTCGAGCCGACAACGGCAATGCGGCCGATGCGCTTTTGATCTTCCATGGTTCAGTCCTTGTTGAAATTCTTGATGGCGGACAATGCCGACTGCGCTTCCGCAGCGTCGAGCAGGCCGATCGTGACGGGGAAGAACTGCTTCTCGCCAGGTGCAAGCAGACGCACATGCCCCTTCGCCTTTTCGGCCGAGTAGCCCTCCGGCTCGCAGGTCGATGGCAATGCGAAGGCAGCCACCTGCGCATCCCCGTCATTCAGGATCCAGCGCACGCAATAGGGGAAGTCGTCGGGGCTATAGGCGACCGAAAAGGCACCGCCCTCGGGCAGCTCCATCGCAAGTCGCGTGCGGCCATTCTCGTCGCGCTTCAGACCGCGGATATAGAAGACCTGCTCGGGGCTGTAGAGATCCGGCTCCGAAAGCGTCTGCATCCGTACCGGATTGGTCTTGAGGTCTTCAAGAAGCGCCAGAAATTCCGGCGATGGTGTCACATGACCGGGGATTGCCTGACGCACCACGGTCTGCTCCGGCGAATAGTCCGCCGGCTGGTGGATCGTGGCCTCTGCGACGAAATCGAAATTGGCGTGGAGCATATACATGAGCTCCATCTCGTGAGCGGAGAGGTTTTCAACCTCCATCGCCACATCCAGAAGCCCGCTGTCCCGCTTCACCGTAACGCTCGGGCGCGCGACATAGTGCGGGCCGAAGCCCATCACATATTCGACATGGCCGCCAATGCGCAGCCAGGCATCTTCGCCCACGCCACCAATCACCAGATAGGCGCTGTCCATACGCTGCACGGGCATTTCGCCATGCAGCGGATGCGTGTCTTCCGGTCCCGGCGTGCCATTGCGCAAGACACCTGCATGATAGGCAAAGGCGCCATAGGTCTCCAGGATCGAGGCACCGTTGCGCGGATAGGGGAAGACATTGCCCATGCCGAGGCTGCGTCCGTCAAAGACGGCTTCCCAGATCATCTGGCCGAGGAAGGGCAGGACGACCACATGGCCACGCTCGTTTTCGATGCGCAGACCCTCGACGGAAGAGGGATAGCGGAAGGCCGAAACGGAAAAGCCGCGGCCTTCGATCAGCAAGCGCTCACCATTGGCCGGAAACAGGTCCTGCGTCAGGTGAAGCACGGTTTCATTGGTGGCAGCACTCATTTGCGCGACCTCAGATAGTTGATGGCTATGACAAGCACGAGGAACCCGCCCCAGACCGCATCGATCAGGAAGTTTGATGCACGCATCATCTGCATGCCCGATGACAGGAACATGAGAGCGACAAGCGCCAGAAGCACGCCCAGCACCTTGCCCTTGCCGCCTGCGGGATTGGTGCCGCCCAGAACGGCAATCAGCACCGCCTGCAAGAGATAGGATGCACCGAAATCGGCCTTGGCGGAATTGGTGCGGCCGGACAGAAGGATGCCTGCAATGGCAGCCATGACGCCGGTCAGCGCATAGGAATAGAGGATCATGCGCGAGCTTCTGATGCCGGCAAAGACGGCCGCACGCGCATTGGTACCGATCAGCATCAGATTGACGCCCAGATGCGTGCGGCGCAGCAGGACCGCCACCACGACCGCCACGAAGACCAGCACCCAGAAGGGTGTCGCAACGCCAAGCATCTTGCCCGTTCCGAGCCAGCCCCATGTCTGCGGAAAGCCGACAATGGCCGGGCCACCCGTCAGGACAAGCGCCAGACCCGCAAAGACCTGACCCGTGCCCAAGGTTGCAAGGATCGGGATGATGCGCAGCCGCGCGATCAGAAGTCCGTTCAAAAGCCCTGCGGCCAGACCAACCGTGAGCGCGATCAAAACGCCCATGATCGTGTGCAGCACGACACCCGCACCACCGGCGGCAATGGCTTCGGCCACGGCCGGATGGCGGAAATAGACGCCCGCCGTGATGGCCGCCAGATTGGCGATGCCCACGATCGAGAGGTCGATGCCGCCCGTCAGCATCGCCACCATCATAGCGATGGAGAGAATGCCGAGTTCGGGCATCACATAGGTGATGGACTCGAAATTGTAGTAGCGCAGGAACTTGTCGGGGTTCATCGCCGACATCAACGCGAAGATCACGAGCGTGATGATCGCAAGCTGGATGATCGAGGCGTCTTCGCCCAGAAGTCGGCGCAGGAGCGGTTTTTGTTCGGCCTTGGCGGTCATGATGCTCCCTCCCCTCAAGCCAGTTTCTTGCGATCGCGCCAGGCGGTAATCGCCGTTGCGATGATGATGATGGCGCCCACGACCACGCGCTGCCAGGTGGTGTCGACCTTCATCAGGATCAGCGAGTTCTTGACCATGACGAGCGTGAAGACGCCGATCATGGTGCCAAGAACCGAGCCCCGTCCGCCAAAGATCGACGCACCGCCCAGAACCACCGCGGCGATCACGTCGAGTTCAAGCCCGATGAAGTCGCGTGGATTGGCCTGCCAGATCATGGAGGAGTGAAGGAGGCCCGCAAAACCGGCCAGAAGCCCCGCCGTGCAATAGACGAAGAAGATCGTGCGGCGCGTGTTCACGCCCGCCCGGCGTGCCGCTTCCGGATCGCCGCCATAGGCATAGACGGAGCGGCCGGTCATCGTGTGCTTCAGGATGAAGTGGATGACAAAGGCAATTGCCACATAGACAAGCACCATGCCCGTCAGGCCCACATTCGCGCCGTTGGATGCGGTTGCGGTGGCGATGTTCTGGCTGCCGAATGCGATCAGCCCGTCTGGCATCTTGTTGATGTTGACGATTGAGGTGCCAAGAAGCCCCAGCACCAGACCACGCACGATGGAGGCGGTGCCCAGTGTCACGATCAGCGGTATCATCTTGAACCGGTCGATGATGAAGGCATTGAAGGCGCCAAGCGCCACGCCGATCACGCAAGCCGCGATGAAGGGCAGAAGCACGCCGTCATAGTCCAACGCCACCATGGTTCGCACGGTGATGTAGAGGGCGGCAGCCGCGATCGCGGGAAACGACACGTCGATGCCGCCTGAAATCATGATCAGGAGCACGCCAAGCGCCATGATGCCGATCACGACATTGGCCTTGGCGAGGCTGAACAGATTGCCCACGCCCCAGAAGGCGGGATTGACCAGCCCGATCAGCACCATGACCAGGATCAGGACAATGGCGATAATGGCTTCGGTGGATTGTAACCTTTTCATCTGGCTGCCCTATTTCAGCGCCTTCAGGCTGTCATTGATTGCGTCTTCGTTCATGTGCGTGCCCTCGAAGTGAGCCACGAAGCGCCCGTCATGCATGACGTGGATGCGGTTGCAGTTGCCGGTCAGTTCCGGCACGTCGTCGGAGATCATCATCACGGCCAGACCTTGGCTTTGCGCCAGATCGCGGATGATCTTGTGGATCTTTGCCTTGGAGCCGACATCCACACCAACCGTCGGGCCATTGAGGATGAGGATTTTTGCCCCGGTCAGAAGCCAGCGGCCCAGCATCACGCGTTGCGCATTGCCGCCGGACAGATTGCCCACCGCCGTGTCGGCCGAGGGGGCTGCGATCTGCATCTTGGCGAACATCTCTTCCGTGCGCGAGCGCATGGCCTTGCGGTCCAGGAACATGCCCTTGCGCAGCCGGTCCATGATGGAGACCACCATGTTGCGCTCGATTGACTGTGTCAGGAACAAGCCTTCGCTCAACCGGTCCTCGGGCACATAGGCAATGCCCAGATCGACCGCGTCCTGAACCGAATGGGGGAACACGTCCCGGCCTTCAATGCGGAAGACATCCGCCGTGGCATTCTCCATGCCGAACAATGCGCGGGCGAGCTCCGTGCGGCCCGAACCGATCAGGCCGGAAATGCCGACGATCTCGCCGGGACGCAGCGTCAGGTCCACGCCTTCGACCATGCCGGGAACGCTGAGATTTCTCACCTCGAGTGCCGGTGCGGCATCGGCAGAGATGTTGGCGATAAAAGGCTCTTCCTCAAGCTCCAGCCCGGTCATCGCATGGGTAATGGCAGCTTCGTCGAAATCCGACATCGGCCCCTCGGCAACCTTCTTGCCATTGCGGAAAACCGTCAAACGCTCGGAAATTTCGAGCATCTCGCGCATCTTGTGGGAGACGAACAGAACCGCGATGCCATGGGACTGCAGGTCGCGCACGATCTTGAAGAGCGCATCCACCTCGTGACCGGTGAGCGCGGTTGTCGGCTCATCCATGATGATGAGGCGTGCTTCGGCGAGAATGGCACGCGCGATGGCCACCACCTGCTTGCCCGAAGTCGGCAGCGTCTCGACATCGGCGTCGATGTCGATCTCGACATCAAGCTTTGCCAGCACTTCGCGCGCCATTCTGCGGGCCCGCGCCCAGTCCATGCGGCTGCGGCCTTCGAGAATATAGGTGTTGAGTGCCAGGTTCTCGGCAACTGTCAGATTCCCGAAAAGGGAGAAGTCCTGCCAGATGACCTGAATGCCCTTCTGGACGGCCTTGATCGGGTCGAGATGCGACACCGGCTTGCCGTCGATTAGGATCTGGCCTTCTTCCGGCGTATAGACACCGGACATGACCTTGATGATGGTCGATTTTCCCGATCCATTCTCGCCTGCAAGGCAGTGGATCTCGCCGGGGCGGATGCTCATGGAAACATCATCCAGAGCGCGCACGCCACCGAAGCGCTTGCTGATATTTTTCAGCTCGATCAGATTTTCGGACATGATTTTCCCGGCAGGCTGAAGCTGATGCGCCGGCATGGTGCCGCGCAAGATCGGGCTGACGCCTGCCCGTGAAGAAGGGCAGGCGTCGGCTTGTTCAGACAGGACGATCAGAAGTCGTACTTGTCCATGTTTTCAGCGGTCACACCGACCCAGCCTGCACCATAGAGCAGGTTCGGGCGGCTCTCATCCGGCGTGATGAGGGAGTCGTAACCTTCGAGACCGAGATTGAGGCCAGCCTTGATCTGGTCGCCCTTGCCTTCAAGTGCGGCAACGGCAAGCATGTTCATGGCGTAACCCGCAACAGCCGGATCCCAGAACTGGATGTACTGGATGTCGCCATTGGCCAGATACTCACCGGCAACGGAAGGCAGACCCGTACCTGCGAAGAAGACCTTGTCCTTCAGACCGCTCTCGGCGATCAGACGGCCGGCACCTGCCGAAGTCGGCATGGGCGCACCAAGAATGCCCTTGATGTCCGGATAGGTGGTCATGGCTTCCTTCAGCTTGGTGTAGTCGGTTGCCGCATCGTCATAGGTTTCAAGACGATCGCCAACCATTTCCATGTTCGGGAAGTTCTCTTCCTGATAGGCGACGGCACCGTCGATCCACTCCATCTGGCTCTTGGAAGTGAGCGAGCCGACGGTGGTGACATATTTGCCTTCACCACCCATGAACTTGCCAAGCTCCTTCATGAGATTGGCGCCATAGGCGAGATTGTCGAAGGCTTCCAGATCGTAGTCGGTGTTCTGCAGGTTGGAGGCTTCGTGCGAGATCACGACGATGCCGCGGTCACGTGCCTTCTTCAGAACCGGCTCGACAGCTTCCACGGAGAACGGCACGACGGCAATTGCGTCAACGCCCTGCGCGATCAGGTTCTCGATGATCTGCACCTGAGCGGCAGCGTCGGCCTGGCTCGGGCCCACCATCCACACATCGTGGCCGGTGTCTTCCTTGAACTGCTCAACGCCGTCGCGCATGCGGTCGAACCAGGCAATGCCGTCGACCTTCACCACGGTGGCGATGGTGTATTTCTTGTCGTCCTTGGTCGCGATCAGGTCTTCATTGACATTGGTGGTGTCGACAACCTGCTGTGCAAGCGCAGACGACGCCATGAGGGACAGGGCAACCGAAGCTGCCGTCAGCAAAGTCTTCATACTAACTCCTCCTCGCCCGGCGACCTGCGAAATGAGATGCAGGCTGGGCACTTGGTGACAAAATCGATGCAATATCGCGATGCCATATTGATCGACACGGCACATTATGATCATTTCCTTTCATAACTCGCAACCCCTCCGGAAAAGATTTGCACTTGCAAATCGTTGGTCCAGAGGTCCAATGAGCAGTGGGACACCACGCGCATGGAGAGAAATTACACGTGGCCAGACCCTCTGGACGAGAATTGCGCATCAAGGCGCTGAAGAAGCTTTGTGAAGGCGGAGCGATCCTCCACATCACGGAAGCTGCGCAGCAGTTGGAGACGTCCGAGATCACGATTCGCCGCGATCTGGGAGACGGGGAAAGCGGGATCCTGTGCCTTGGCGGCTACATCATGCTGGCCGAGGAAAAGGGCGAGCGCTACTCGCTCACCCATGCGCAAAGCACGAACATCGCCGCCAAGCGACGCATTGCCGCCGAAGCCGCAAAACTGATCGAACCGGAAGACACGGTCTTCATCGATGCCGGCTCGACGCTCCATCATCTGGCACCGCTGGTACCGCAGAACGCCAACATCACTGTCGTGACGCAGGCCATGAATATCGCCGAATCGATCGTGCGCCTGGAAGGCGTGACGCTGATGATGGTCTCGGGCATCTATCATCCCGAAAGCGGCAGTTTCTCGTCCGACACCGCGCTGCAGATGCTGCAGGAAGTTAACATTACAAAGGGTTTCTTCTCCGCCGCCGGCATTCACGAGAGCGAAGGCGTAACCTGTTTCCATTTCCACGAGATCGCGGTGAAAAAGGCGGCAATCGTGCGTTCACAGCGCCGCTTCCTCGTCTCTGACCCCACCAAATGGGGCAAGCTGCGGCCCGCCACCTTCGGACATCTGCAGGATTTTGAACTCTGGATAGGTCGCGATCAGGAGCAGGTTTCGCAGGACCACGGATCATAAGTCACTGCTGAACTGGTACTGACCAGACAATTATGATGAATTGCCATGACACGAGATCACTCAGGACTGTATCATGGCAACCCTTGCCCCAGCGGCTTCACGAGATGACGGCGCCCATCCTCAAACCCATGCACGCGCAGGCGCGCCGCGGCTCCAGATCGTCGATCTGGTGCGGGGCCTGGCCATTGCAGGCGTGGTCATCTTTCATCTGGTCTGGGATCTCGAACTGACGGGGCTTGCGCTGCAGGGCGCAAATTCCAATCCCTGGTGGATTCTCTTCGGTCGCTCGCTTGCCACCAGCTTCATGTTTCTGGTCGGCGTCAGCCTGGTTCTGGCACACCCGAACGGCGTGCGCTGGAAGGCCTTTGGCAAGCGCATCGCCATGATCGGTCTGGCGGCCCTTGTGATCACCGTCGCGACCTATTTCACCTTTCCCCAAGCCTTCATCTTTTTCGGCATTCTGCATGCGATCGTGTTCGCAAGCTTGCTCGGCGCGCTGCTTCTGCCATTGCCGGCCCTTCTCCTCACGCTCGCCGGTACCGTCATCGTCATCGCGCCGGAGCTTTATGCAGCCGACATGTTCAACAGCCGGTGGCTCGCCTGGATCGGCTTTTCCACCATCTCCCCGCCGAGCAACGACCTTGTGCCGGTTTTCCCCTGGGTGGGCGTAACGCTGCTTGGCATGGGCGTGACCAAGGCTGCACTCGCAAAGAGTTGGGACCGGACCCTGTCGCGCTTTTCCGGCACAAGTCCGCTCTCGCGCGCCTTCACCTTCATGGGCAGGCACAGTCTGGCGATCTATCTTCTCCATCAACCGGTTCTGCTGGGGCTGCTCATCCCGCTGGGAAACCTGCTGCGTTAGAGACCCCGAAGGGATCAGCGGTTTCGAACGACAATGCAGGCGCCACCGGACTGGCGCATGCGCGTGCACATGCGCTCCGCTTCTGCCCTGCTGTCCGCGCCCAGCCGGACTGCGTAGATGCGCTTGCTGCCTCGCGTCGACTTCACCCGATCGACATTGGGCGAGATGTTCCGCAGATTGGCGGGCAGCTTTCGCCGCGTCTGTTCCCACAGCCTCAGCGCCACGCCGCGATTGAAATGGCCGGCCACTTGCACGCCCCACGGCTTGCGCGGCGCCTGCACATGCAATGCGCCAGAGGAAACCGGCATCAACATGCAGGCTTTCTGGAAGGGCAGATCGGGCTTCAGGGGCGGGATATCGACACTGCCTTCCAGTTTGCGGAAGCTCTCAGCGGGCTTGCCGAAGATCGAATAGACATAATCCTCGGTTTCCGCTGGAAGATTGCCGCCGCGCAGAATCCATCGCGCCACCCGATTTTCACCCGAATTATAGGCCGCGGCGGCTAGCGCGCTGTTGCCGAACTGGCGCTTGAGATCGGCGAGATAGGAGGCGGATGCAGGTATTGCCTGTTCAATGTCGAACGCATTCTTCAAGCCGCGCAACCTGGCCGTGGAGGGTATGAATTGTGCAATGCCCTGCGCGCCCTTGTGGCTTACCGCATCGGGCCTGAACAGGCTTTCCTTCCAGATAAGCCGCGCAAAGAAATGGGGGGAGATGCCGTTTGCATCCGCATGCTCCTCGAGGAGTTGGCAGATGCGTGGGAGCATGTCGCGAGCGGTCTTGGCCGCGTGAGCGCTTGGAACCAACATCAGGAAGATGCCCGCTAGTAGCGCGCTGCGCCAAGGGCTCATGCCGTATCCGTCCACATATATCGCCTGCAAACCGGGCGCTGTCCCACGCCCGCTCTTCAGGAACTGTAGCATAAAGATGGCACGGTGATGGCGCTCAGGTCTCGCCCTTCATCAGGCGCGCCACGGTTTCGCGCGCCCTGCGGCCCATGCCGCGCCTTTTCCAGTCTTCAAGTGTCGTCAGGACGCTGTTTTGCCGGTCTTCGTCGAAGTGGCTGTCCATCGTCTGGGTAAAGGCCGGGTCAAGCACACACAGAGCGATCTCGTCATCCTTGCTGGATGAACGCTGATTGAAATTGGCCGAACCGATGCAGGAAAGCATACCATCCACCGTCACGAGCTTCGTGTGGATCATGGTGGGCTGGTAGCGCCAGATCTTCACGCCCGCTTCGAACAAGGGCTCGAAATCATCCGAAGCCGCAAGTTCGGATACCCGCTTGTCGATATGCGGACCCGGCAGGATGATCTCGATATCCACCCCGCGCCTGGCAGCGTCCACGATTACCTCGACGTCACGTTCATGCGGAGCAAAATAGGGTGTGGTGATCCGCAGGCGCTTCCTTGCCAGGAGTACCAACGCCTCATGCAGGATTGCTATGTCGGTGAAGCCGACAGAAGCGGTGGACGCCAGCACCTGGACAAGCGTGTCGCCTGCCTCCTGCGAGGGCCAGACCCTCTCCAACGCACAATCCACCCGATATTCGGCCTCCACCCAGTCTTGGTAAAAGGCTGCACGCAAGGCAGGGACCGAAGGGCCGCGCACACGGAAATGCGTTTCGCGCCAGTGGTCTGAATCCTGTGCATGACCTTCCCACTCAGCCGCGATCCCGACACCGCCGGTAAAGCCGGTCTGACCATCACAAACGAGGATCTTGCGATGGGTGCGGTTGTCGACATTCCAGACCTTCCATTGCGGCAATGGCCGGAACCAGCGCACTTGCACGCCGGCATCCTCCATCCGCTCGACAAGCCGCTGCGGCATGGGGCGTGCACCGAACCCGTCGAGCAACACCCGGACGGTTACGCCCGCGCGAGCGCGCTCGGACAAAACCTCCACAAATTTCTCCGCAATGTCGCCCTTCCAGTAGATGAAGGTCAGAAGCTCGACCATTTCCTCGGAACGTGAGATGGCATCAAGCATTGGCGGAAAGATCTCATCGCCATTGCGGTAGACATCTATGGCGTTGCCTGCGGTAAACGGGATGCCTAGCGCCGTCTCAAGCCCATGCCTGTAGCGGTCGAGCGTGGCCGCGCTCGTCCCTTCGGCGATCTGGCACTTCTTGACGCTTGATGTTGCCATGAAGATGCAATGCGCAAAGGACAGAGCAGTTCCAGCAGAACTCTCACGGTTCCCCCTGATAAGTCCATACGACCGCAGGCGGCAGGTTCTGCCAGATACGGCGCGAGGCATAGGCTCTCATGCCTGGCTGTCGGGAGATCGGAGAAACAGGCCCATAGGTGAACTGCACCATGCGTCCGGCAGGACCGGTTATGCGCAGCGCGGCTCTCGCAAGCTCCTGACGTTTCTGCCTGGGATAGACGAACAAGGGCAGACTGGACACAACGGCACCGGCGGTCATGCCGCTATCTGCCCAACGCGACATGATTGCAAAGGCATCGGCCTCGATGACACTGGCCTCAGGAAAGCGTTGCCTGAGAAGGCGCGCGAGATCGGGATCGGCTTCAACGAGAACCAGATTGCCTTCCCACACGCCACGCATCAGAAGCTCCTGCGTGACCACGCCCGTGCCAGGGCCGAGTTCGATCACGGTCTCGCCCGGCTTGATCGCCGCGCTGAAGGCCATTGCATCGCAAAGCATTGCTCCGCTTGGTGCTATCGCCCCGGTGCGAAGCGGCGCGCGAAGCCAACTCTTGAGAAAGCGTATCCAGTCACGCCCCCGCGGCGGCGTGCCCAATTGTTCTTCGATGAAGGTCATGAAAAGCTCCTAGCTCAGGATACGCTGCACAAGCGCAGGCGAAATGCGGTTGATGATCGGAAGAAATCTGGACTTGCCGATCCAGTAACGCGGCCTTTCAGCCTCTATGGCGGACAGCAACCCCTTGGCTGCCCTTTCGGCGGAAATCTTCCCTCTCCCACGGCCGCGCGTCATATCCGTTTCAACCAGCGGCATGACAGCTTCGAGAATATGCAGATGCGGCGCTTCGCTTGCGCATTGCTTGGCCAATGCGGCGCTGAAACTGGAAAGCGCGGCCTTGCTTGCACAATAAACCGGTGCTGCGGCCTTGGGAGAGAGCACAAGCGCGCTCGTGACATTCAAAACGGCACTCTCGGGCTGCCGTAGAAGCACAGGCAACAGCCGCGTCGTCAGCATCATGGGCGCCAGAAGATTGGTCGCGATCTCGTTGTGCAGGCCAGTCATCAGCGCATCGCGATCATCTAGAATGAAATTCATCTCCTGCTGGAGGGCCGCGTTGTTCACGATGACGGAGAGGCGTGGATGATCCTGCTCGATCCTTTCCATCAGAGCCGACAGGGCAGCCGGATCAGCCAGATCACAGGTAATCGGAATTGCATTTTCGCCGATAAATCGCGCCTGCCCGCGCAGCCGCTGCTCATCGCGTCCAACCAACAGCACCTTCGCGCCGCGTGCCCCGGCAAGACGCGCGAAGCGACTGCCAATGCCGCGCGTGGCACCCGTTACCAATATCGTGTGTCCGAGAAGTTTCACCCTGCAATGCCCTTGCCGTTTCAAGCTTTCAGGAGCATAATCGAGCAATTGCTCGTATTGGGAAACTCGCATTTCATGCCGCCGAAATCCGACAGCGTGCGCCCGAGAAAAAAGCCGCGTCAGGCACGTGCGGAAGCAACGGTGGATGCCATTCTCGAAGCGGCTGCTCGCATTTTGAGCGCCGAGGGCCTGATGGGATTCAACACCAACAGCGTTGCCCGCGTGGCCGGCGTGAGCGTCGGCTCTCTATACCAGTATTTCCCCTCAAAGGAGGCGATCCTGGCGGAGATGCTCCGGCGCAAGCAGAAGAACGTGTTGAGCGCGCTTGAAGCGGCTTTCACGGATGTCGAGAAGAAGCGTGCCGATCAGGCATTGCGGGATCTGGCGCATGCCGGCTTGCTTCATCAGCCGCGAACCTTGTCGCTCGCCCAGGCACTCGATTACGCCTCTGCGGTCTTGCCGCTCCACGAGCAGACCCATGAGATCAACAAGTCCATCGTCGCATGCGTGGGGCGCTTTCTGACCGCTCTTGATGTGCCGGCCAATGCCCAGATGATTGCAGCACAGGACATCACGGGCATGGCACGTGGCATCATGCTTCAGGCCCTGCGCGGTGGAACGGCAGTGGACGAGGATGCGCTTGCCGAACGGGTGTTCATGGCCGTCAAAGGCTATCTGAACGAGGTGCGAAAGAAGGCTGGGACTGACCAGCCTTCCATTTGCGGCACCTAGCGTGCCAACCAGCCGCCATCCACGTTGAGAATTGCGCCATGGACATATTTGGCCGCAGGCGAGGCCAGATAGACGGCGGTGCCGCCGATATCGTCCGGATCACCCCAGCGTCCCGCCGGAATACGGTCGAGAATGGCTTTCGAGCGGTCGGGATCTTCGCGCAGCGCCTGCGTGTTGTTGGTGGCGATATAGCCCGGCGCGATGGCATTCACATTGATGCCCCTGGCCGCCCATTCATTGGCGAAAAGTTTCGTAAGCCCGGCGACGGCGTGCTTCGACGCCGTATAGGCCGGAACGCGTATTCCACCCTGGAAGGACAGAAGCGAGGCGATGTTGACGATTGCGCCCCCTGCCCCGCGCGCGAAAGCCGCCTTGGCAAATTCCTGGCACATGAAGAACAGGGCGCGCTGATTGACATCGATCACGGCGTCCCAGTCTTCCTCGGAATAATCGACGGCATCCGCGCGCCGGATGATACCGGCATTGTTGACGAGGATGTCGACGTGCTTCTCGGCTGCGAAAAGCTTGCGGGGGGCATCACGCTCCGACAGATCCAGATGAAGGTACCGGGCATCACCACCGCCAGCCTTGATCTCGGCTACGGTTTCGTCGCAGGGCGAGCGCCCTGCGGCAATCACGCTGGCACCGGCTTCTGCCATGCACCGCGCGATCGCCCGGCCGATGCCGGTATTGGCACCCGTCACCAGCGCGCTCTTGCCTTCAAGCGAGAACATTTTCATCAGCGGATTTCTCCCATGCCGACCATCTCGACATCCTTGTAGTTCACATTGTCACCGGCCATCGCCCAGATGAATGTATATGAGGCAGAGCCGGCACCGGAGTGAATGGACCAGGGCGGAGAAATCGCCCCTTCCTCATTGCGCACGATCAGGTGGCGCGTTTCCGTTGGTTCACCCATCAGATGCACCGCCATCTGGTCTTCCGGCAGGTCGATGTAAAGATAGGCTTCCATGCGGCGGTCGTGCACATGGGCGGGCATGGTGTTCCAGACCGAGCCGTTGTGAAGCTTCGTCATGCCCACGACGAGCTGGCAGGATTCCATCACGTCCGGATGCACGAACTGGTGGATGGTGCGCTCGTTGGAGGTTTCTTGGGAACCGAGATCCACACGCGCGGCATCTTCGATCCTGACCAGGCGCGAGGGCAGCTCTTTGTGGGCCGGTGCAGACAGGATGTAGAAGCGACCATTGCCCGCGAAGGTGACCGGTCCGCTTCCCCGTCCCAGATATAGCATGTCGCCCTTGGCCATGGCGTAGGTCTCGCCCGCTTTCACGGTGCCCTCAGCCCCGATATTGACCACAACCATTTCGCGGCGGTCCAAAATGCTTGCGGTGCCGCAATGCTTGACCTCGTCCAGCACAAGTTCACCACCTGCAGGAACCGCGCCGCCCACAATCATCCGGTCGTAATGGGTGTAGATCAGCTTGATCTCACCATCGGCAAAGATGCCGCCGACATGGAAATTCTTGCGCAGCTCGTCGGAGTCGAAGCGGCGCGCGGTCATCGGATCGATGGCATAGCGGTTCTCGATGGAAAGCATGGGGTACTCCTTGGGTATGAATTTCAGAGAAAGTCGTCGCGGCGCGGCGTGAAGCTGTCGATCAGGACACCCGGTTCAAGCGCCTTGCAGCCATGTTCGGCATTGGAAGGAATGACGAAGCTGTCGCCGGGGCCTACTTCGAATTCCTCGCCTTCGATGGTGAAGGCGAAGCGTCCGGATTTGACATAGGTCGCCTGGATGTGGGGATGAGAGTGAAGTGCACCGACGCCGCCTTCGGCGAAGGTGAATGCGACAACCATCATCGCTTCATTCTCGCTGAGGACCTGACGGGTGACGTTGTTTCCGGCATCCACCGCCGGAAAGCTTTTCAGATATTCGGGCATTCTTTTCTCCATCAACGGAAGAGCGCGGGCAGCCACAGCGAAAGCGCGGGGATGTAGGTGACGAGCAGAAGCGTGGCGAGTGCAGCGAAGTAGAACGGCCAGATGCTGCGCACGGCCTGCCACACAGGCACATTGCCCACCGCACAGCCAACGAACAGCACCGCACCGACAGGCGGTGTGCAAAGGCCGATCCCCAGATTGAGGATCATGATGATCCCGAAATGAACCGGGTCGACGCCAAAGGCCACGGCAACCGGCAGGAAGATCGGCGTCGTGATGACGATCAGCGGCGACATGTCCATGAAGGTGCCCAGCACCAGAAGCGCGATATTGATCATCAGCAGGATGACGAAGGGGTTTTCCGAGAGACCCTGCAGGAAGACCACCAGTTCCGCCGGCACGCGCAGATAGGCCAGAAGCCAGCCGAAGGACGCCGCACAGCCGATGACGAGCAGCACCATCGCAGTGGTGCGCACTGCCGCGAAAGTCGCATCGGTGAAGGCTTCCCAGCTCAGCGTGCGATAGGCGAGTGCAGTGATGAGGAAGGCGTAGACAACCGCGATGCACGAGCTTTCCGACGCGGTAAATACGCCCGAACGCACACCACCGAAAATGATCGCGATCAGGATCAGCCCCGGCACCGCGCCGATGAAGAGCGAGCCCATGATCCGGAAGCCGGGGAAAGGCTCTGTCGGATAATTGTGTTTCTTCGCGACGAACCAGGCTGCCGTCATCAGCGACAGGGCCAGGATGATGCCCGGAATGATGCCGGCGGTGAACAGATCGGCGATCGAGATGCGCCCGCCGCCGGAGATGGAATAGATGATGAGATTGTGTGAAGGCGGCAGCATCAGCGCGATGATCGAGGATACCACGGTGACATTCACCGCATAGTCGACGTCATATCCCTTGTCGCGCATCTGCGGGATCATCAGACCGCCGATGGCCGATGCGTCAGCGGCTGCGGAACCCGACACGCCTCCGAAAAGCACGGAGGCGACGATGTTCACCTGTCCAAGCCCGCCGCGGAAACTGCCGACCCAGGTTCCAGCCAGTGCGACAAGCCTGCGCGCGATGTCGCCGCGCACCATCAGGACGCCGGCATAGATGAAGAACGGGATGGCCATCAGCGCGAAGACCGAGACGCCGGAATTCAGGCGTTGGAACACAACCACCGGCGGCAGGCCCAGATAGACGATTGTGGCGAAGGAAGCCGTGCCGAGACAGAAGGCGACCGGCGTGCCGATGAGCAGAAGCACCGTAAAGGTGCCAAAAAGGACATAGAGTTCCATGGATCAGTCGCCGTCGGTGTTGTCGATGTCTGCAAAGCGGACGGTGGAAAGGCCTGCAAATCTGCGCAGGACGCGCTCGATCGAGAAGAGAACCATCAGGAAGCCGCCGAAAACCAGCGCGAGATAGGTCACGCCCACCGGCCACCCGACATTCGGGATCGTGCTCGACCATGTCTGTTGCGCAAGCTGCAGGCCAAAGCCCGCCATTCCGCCGCCAAAGGCAATCACGACCGTGTCCGAAACCGTGTGCAGGATCTTTCGGACGCGACGCGGCAATATGTGGAGCATCACATCGAAGCTGAGGTGATATCCTTCCCTGATGCCGACTGCGGCACCCAGAAAGATGAACCATCCCATGATGATGACCGAAACGCTTTCGGTCCAGGTCGGCGTGTCGTTCAAAACGAAGCGGCCAAAGACCTGCCAGGTGATGAAAACGGTCATCAAGACGAGACCGATCCCGGATGCCCAGAGTGAAAATGTAGCCAGCGCACCTGTGAAATGCGCCGCACGCAACATGGTGGACCGCAACGCGCGTCTCCCGAGAAAGAAGGAAAGGATGGGCGGGGGCTTCCGCCCCCGCCTTTTCCGGTCGTTACTTGACCGCCTGGATGCGCTCGACAATCTGCTTAAGATTGTCGGAGGTGACGTGCTTCTCGTAGACAGGCTTCATGGCGTCGATGAATGCGGTCTTGTCGACCTCTTCAACGATCTCAGCACCGGCCTTCAGCACCTGCTCGCGTGAAGCCTCCTCGCGTTCGGCCCACATCTTGCGCATGAAGGGCACGGATTCGCGTGCTGCTTCACGCAGTGCTTCCTGATCTTCGGCGCTCAGCTTTTCCCAGCTCTTCTTCGACATGACGAGCACTTCCGGCACCATCAGATGCTGGTCGAGCGTGTAGTATTTCGCCACCTCGAAGTGACCGGAGCTCTCATAGGACGGCCAGTTGTTCTCTGCGCCGTCGATCACGCCGGTCTGGATCGAGGAGTAGACCTCGCCATAAGGCATGGGCGTCGCGTTGCCGCCAAGGGCACTGACCATGTCCACGAAAACGTCGGACTGCATGACGCGGAATTTCATGCCCTTGAGGTCTTCCAGCGTCTTCACCGGCTTCTGCGAATTGTAGAAGGAGCGTGCGCCTGCATCGTAATAGGCAAGACCGATCAGATCGTGATCCTCGAACGCAGCCAGCACATCCTGGCCGATCTCGCCATCAAGCACCTGATGCATGTGTTCGGTGGAGCGGAAGATATAGGGCAGCGAGAAGACCTTCGTCTCTTCGATGATGTTGTTGAACGGCCCCATGCTGACACGGTTCATGTCGATCACGCCGAACTGTGTCTGCTCGATCGTATCCTTTTCCTCGCCGAGCTGCGCGGAATGATAGACCTCGACGCATACGCGACCGTCGGTCCGCTCCTTCACCAATTCGCCCAGATGCTCCACGGCCGCCACCGTTGGATAGCCTTCGGGATGGGTGTCGGACGAGCGCAGGGTGATCTCACAGGCCGCGGCAGCACCTGCAAAGGCGACACCTGCAAGGAGCGTGGTGGTGAATGTCTTGAGATTCTTCATGGATTCCTCCCGTTGAGTTGGCATCAAAGCCGATAGGCCTGCTTGGCAAGCCGGTAAGCGAGGTCGTGGGCGACCTCATGCGCCTCTTCTTCCGCCAGTCGTCCCTCCGCGACGAGCCTGGCCAGAAAGGCACAATCCACCCGCCGCGCCACGTCATGGCGGGCGGGAATCGAGCAAAAAGCACGTGTGTCGTCATTGAAGCCGACCGTGTTGTAGAAACCGGCGGTTTCGGTGGTCATCTCGCGAAAGCGCATCATCCCTTCGGGACTGTCATGAAACCACCAGGCAGGGCCGAGCTTCAGCGCCGGATAGACACCGGCAAGCGGGGCCAGTTCACGCGCATAGGCGGTCTCGTCCAGGGTAAAGAGGATGATCGAAAGCTTCGGCTCTGTGCCCACCGCGTCAAGCAGCGGCTTGAGTGCCTGCACGTAATCGGTCCGGGTGGGGATGTCGAAGCCTTTGTCCCGGCCATAAAGGGCCATCATCCGCATGGAATGATTGCGATGGGCGCCCGGATGGATCTGCATGACGAGCCCGTCATCAAGGCTCATTCGTGCCATTTCGGTCAGCATGTGACCACGAAATGCGTCAGCTTCCCCGGCGCTGCAGTTGCCTGCAAGCGCCTTGAGGAAGAGCTGCTCGGCCTGCTTGGGAGGCAGATTTTCCGTGCGAGCGGTCGGATGTCCATGGTCGCTGGCCGTCGCCCCGTGCTGACGGAAGAAGATGCGCCGCTGACGGTGCGCCTCGAGATAGCCGCTCCAGCTTTGCGTGTCGCATCCGGTCAGTTCGCCGAACGCCGTCACATTGCCTGCAAAATTTTCGAATTCCGGATCGACAACCGCGTCGGGCCGGTAGGTCGTGACAACCTTGCCGGACCAGCCGGACTGGCCGATCATTTCATGCCATCCAAGATTGTCGAGTGGACTTTCAGTCGTCGCGATGGCCTCGATATTGAAACGCTCGAACAGGGCGCGAGGCAGGAATTCCGGTTTGTTCAGACAATCGGCGATATGATCATAGTAGTGATCCGCCGTTGCTGCCGACAGCGGAACCTCAAGCCCGAAAACCTCCTGAAAGGAGTGATCCAGCCACAAGCGGCTGGGCGTTCCGCGAAACAGGTGATAGTTCTGGGCAAACAGGCGCCAGACCGCACGGGGATCGGTCTCGCCAGCAGTTCCGTCCACCCGCCGTACCCCAAGATCATCGAGGTTGATCCCCTGCGAGAACAACATCCGGAAGACGTAGTGATCAGGTGTCACGAACAATTCAGCGGGATCTGGAAACGGTTTGTTTTCCGCATACCAGCGCGGATCCGTATGGCCGTGAGGGCTGATGATCGGCAAGTCCTGCACATGCGAGTAAAGGCTGCGCGCAATGTCTCTGCTGCGCGCTTCCGCAGGAAAAAGCCTATCCTCATCCAGAAGTGCCAACTGTCTGCTCCTCCCCAGGTGCACCAGACTTGCGCTGTTCTGATAAACTAATATGTTAGTATGCGAATGCTGTCAACGGAGAGTGTGTTGCTCGACCAACTGCCCTTGAGGCCCATAGAAGAAGCACGCGGCCCATCGGTCACGGATCTTGTTTTCGACGCCCTTTACCGGCAGGTGGTGGAGTTGAGGATCGAGCCGGGTACAAAGATTTCCGAGGCGGAAGTCTCGAAGCTGATGGGCGTTTCCCGGCAACCCGTTCGCGACGCCTTCTACCGACTGTCACAGCTCGGCTTTCTTCTGGTCCGGCCGCAACGTGCAACCGTTGTCACTCATATCTCGCCGCAGGCCGTGCGTGAGGCAGCCTTCATGCGCACCGCGATCGAGCTGGAGACTGTTCGGGCGGCTGCCCTTGCGATGGACAGCAAACAATGCGCTAAGCTGGAAGCGCTCGTAGCCGAACAGATCGAAGCCATAAAAGACGGCAACCGCGTGCTCTTCCATGAACTTGACGACCGGTTCCACAAGCAGATCTGCGAAGTTGCGGGACATGGCTATGCCTGGAAACTGATCCGCGACTTCAAGGCCCATATGGACCGTGTGCGCTATCTCAGCCTTGCCTTCAGCGCCGACCGCGCACTCAATGATCATATCGCGCTGATGGAGGCGATGAAGCGCAAGGACGAAACCGCCATCCAGGAGATCATTCGCGAGCATCTCTCGCGTATCGCGACAGTCATCGAAAGACTGAAGGACGAACATCGCGACTATTTCGTCGATGATGACGAGTAGACCGGTCCTCCCGCGCTGCCCTCAAGGGTAGCGCAGTTGCGGCGTTGGCGGATTGGAACTTCCCTCCGCTTGCGGACTGGAATTGCCCGTTGCTGCATGTCACGCTGCCCAAAACTTCCATTGCAAATGATCGCGGGACCAGTATTTTGACGTGAACGTAAACGGGAGGTACCTTTGGCGCTACCAGCAGTCTTCAACAATCTCCGCTTGCCGGTGATTGCTTCACCCATGTTCATCGTCTCCGGTCCCGAGCTTGTCATTGCCCAGTGCAAGGCGGGTGTGGTGGGCTCGTTTCCCGCACTCAATGCGCGCGAGAAGGAAGGCGAACCGGTACAACTCGAAGCGTGGCTGAAACGGATCACCGAGGAACTCGACCGGCACAATCAGGAGAACCCCGACCAACCGGCAGCCCCCTTCGCGGTCAACCAGATCGTCCACCGCTCCAATGCAAGGCTGGAACGCGACATCGAGATCTGCATGCGCTGGAAGGTGCCGATCTGGATCACCTCACTTGGCGCGCGTCCTGAGTTGAACGAGGCTGCTCATGCCGGTGGTGGTATCGCGCTCCATGACGTGATCAACAACCGATTTGCGAAGAAGGCGATCGAAAAGGGCGCGGACGGGTTGATTGCCGTTGCAGCCGGTGCGGGCGGCCATGCGGGCGCGATTTCGCCTTTTGCGCTGGTGCAGGAAATCCGCTCCTGGTTCGACGGCCCGCTCGCACTTTCCGGCTCCATCGCTAATGGCAAGGCCATTCTGGCTTCCCAGGCCATGGGCGCCGATCTTGCCTATATCGGCTCGGCCTTCATCGCCACGAAGGAAGCCCATGCGGTCGAGCCCTACAAGCAGATGATCGTCGACGGCACGTCCGACGATATCGTCTATTCCAACTACTTCACCGGGGTTCACGGCAACTATCTCAAGCCGTCCATCGCCGCTTCGGGCATGGACCCGGACAATCTGCCTTCGAGCGATCCCACGACCATGAACTTTTCCGACAAGGGCGAGAAGCCCAAGAGCTGGAAGGAGATCTGGGGATCGGGCCAGGGCATAGGCGCAGTTGATGAGGTGCTCTCGGTCGGCGACTACGTCGCCAAGCTTGAACGCGAATATCGCGAGGCGCAGAGCGAGTTGCAGCGCAAGATCATTGCCGACGCGCTTGAATCTGCCAGCTAGAAGGTTGCGGGCGCGAGCGCTAGGATCGCGCCCGAACTCTCTCTTGCCGGTGGATGGGGCACATGCAGCCAATTGCGGATATAGCCGAACTCGAAGCGCACTATGGCACCATCAGCCAGCCAGCCCGCGACAAGGTCACGCCACGTCTCACGCCCCTTTATCGCCAGTGGATCGACGCATCCCGCTTCCTGATCCTCGCCACCGTGGGTCCGGAAGGCACTGATGGAAGCCCGCGCGGCGATGACGGGCCGGTCGTGCGTATTGCCGACGACCAGACCCTGCTTTTGCCGGACTGGCGCGGCAACAACCGGCTCGACTCCCTCCGCAACATCGTGGCTGACGGTCGTGTCAGCTTGCTCTTCATGGTGCCGGGCTCCAACAATGTGGTGCGGGTGAACGGCACGGCCATCGTCACCGCCGATGAGGCAACACGCCAAGGCTTCGAACGCAACGGCAAGACGCCTGCCACGGTCACCGTCGTCACCATCGGCGAAGTCTATTTCCAATGCGCCAAGGCCATCATGCGCTCTCGCCTCTGGTCGGGTGAAGACATGAGTGCACAGCTTCCCACTGCCGGAGATTTCATCAAGGAGATGAATGCCACTTTCGATGGCGAGGCCTATGACCGCAACTATCCCGAATATGCCAAGCCGTTGACGTGGTAGCCGTTATCCCCGGCTGGGACCGGGCTTCACTCTTGAAGCGGGATGAAGCGGCGGAGCCACCGAGTTGCGCACGATCAGTTCCGCGCGCAACAGAACTTTCCTTTCCGGCGGATCGCGGCCTTCCAGAAGAGCGAGCAGCGTATCCATCGCCCGCTCCCCGATCTTCAGGCGCGGCTGCTTCATGGTGGTCAGCGAGGGCGTGACGAAGCTGGCAAAGGAAATGTCGTCAAAGCCCATGACAGAGAAGTCACGGGGCAGATCATAGCGACGGGCGTTCAACGCTATCGTCACGCCAAGCGCCGCGGCATCATTGATGCACATGAAGGCAGTGGGCAGCCTGTCGCGCACGAAAAGAAGTTCCGCCGCCGCCCGCCCGCTTTCGGTTGAACCGTCGCAATCGATGATCAGTGCTGGATCAACCTCCAGCCCCGCCCCTGCCAATGCCTTGCGATAGCCCTCCTCGCGCATCTGATTGATGGACCGCGAGGCGGAGCGACCGATGAATGCAATGCGGCGATGCCCTTGCGCAATCAGATGTTCGGTCGCCACCCGCGCGCCCTCCACATTGTCAACGCCAATGAAGGGAATGTCGCTGTCCGGCACGGGCTCGGATACCGCCACCATGGGCGGCAGCGGTGTGGCCACATCCCTACCCGCGATGCCATAGGGCAAGTGCCCGGTGAAGAGAATGAGCCCGTCTGCCTGGTTGGATGCGATGAAGCGCAGATAGTCGCTTTCGCGCTCAGCATCGTTCTGCGTATTCCCGATGAGAATGCCATAGCCGCGTTTGCTGGCTTCCGTCTCCAGTCCTACGAGAATGTTGGAGAAGTTCGGATCACCCACATCGGGCGCAAGGATCAGGATCATGTTGGAGCGGCGCATGCGCAAGCTGCGCGCCATGGCATTGGTCGTATAGCCCGTGCGGGCAACCGCATCAGCCACGCGCCGACGCGTGGAATCGGCCACCTTGGTCGGCTCGTTGATTGCCCGGCTCACCGTTGCGATGGAAACGCCGGCCATGGCTGCAACATCTTCAATGGTGGCCAGCTTCTTGTGCTTCAACCGATCTCGTCCTCCACCCCTCCCCGCTACCGACGGGAAGCGCCAAGCAGATGCAGCGCTTCTTTCAGCCAGGTAAAGCGAAATCGTTTCTACCTGCCGATAACGCACAATGTAAACCTTTACAGCGGGAATGAAAACCTTTACATCATTGTTCAGGAGCGGGCGGGAAACTGCCCTTGGGAGGAGAGACAGTCATGCAGCCAGCCGACACAATCGGCGGCCCGGTGATCCTGTCTGCTGAACGCATCAGCAAGTCGTTCGGCGAGGTGCCGGTGCTTTTCAGCATCGATTTCGACATTCGCCAGGGCGAGTGCCATGCCATTATCGGCGAAAACGGTGCGGGCAAATCCACACTCATCAAGATCCTGTCCGGGCTGGAACAGCCCACCTCGGGCCATGTCTGCCTCGATGGTCAGCGGGTCGAACTGCCGCCGCACGGCGAGGCCGAAAAGCTGGGCATCGTGGTCATTCACCAGGAGCTAAATCTCGCCGAGCATCTGACGGTGGCCGATTCCATCTTCCTGGGCCGTGAGCTGAAGTCGCATGGCTTCCTGAAGCTGAAGGAGATGCGCGAAGCCGCGCGACATATCCTTGACACGCTTCATGTGGACATCGACCCCGATGCGCGCATCCACTCCCTTTCCGTCGCCGACAAGCAGATGGTGGAGGTCGCCAAGGCGATCAGCCGCGATGCTCGCGTGCTCATCATGGACGAGCCGACCGCCGTTCTTTCCCAGGCCGAGACCGAGAACTTCTTCGAGCAGGTGGACCGGCTGAAGGCCAAGGGCGTTTCCATCATCTTCATCTCGCACAAGCTCGACGAGGTCATGCGCCTTGCCGACCGCGTGACGGTGCTGCGCGACGGCCAGCACATTGCCACCGTCGGCACCGAGGCGCTGACGCCCGATTCCATCGCGCAGATGATGGTCGGACGCGAGCTTTCAAACCTTTATCCTCCCAAGCATGAACCCGATGTCGATGCCCCCGTCGTGTTAAAGGTCGAGAACCTTTCCGGCGAGAGCATCGAAAATGTGTCCTTCACGCTGAAACGCGGGGAAATTGTTGGCTTTGCCGGTCTTATCGGCTCCGGTCGCACGGCAGTTGCCGAGACGATTGTCGGCCTGCAGCACAGGGACAGCGGCAAGGTCGAGCTCAACGGTGAGCCGGTCCATTTCACGGAAGTCTCGCAGAGCATTGCCCGCGGGCTTGCCTATATGACCAAGGACCGCAAGGGCCGCGGGCTTTTGCTCAATACGGGACTTCGCCCCAACCTGACGCTTCTGACGCTGAAGAAGCACTCCCGCGGGCTTTTCATCAATGAAGCGAGTGAGGACGAGGCGCTGGCGCGGGCCGTGCGCCGTTTCGACATCCGCGCGCGCGACGCCTCGGTCAAGGTCGGGCAGTTGTCAGGTGGCAACCAGCAGAAGCTGATGCTGGGCAAGATGATGGAGACCGAGCCTGACATCATCATCATCGACGAGCCGACGCGCGGCATCGATGTCGGCACCAAGCAGCAGATCTATCACATCATCGCGGCACTGGCCGCTGAAGGAAAATCGATCATCGTCATCTCGTCGGAGATGCCCGAGATCATCGGGCTGTCGCACCGCGTCGTCGTCATGCGCGAGGGGCGCGTGGCGGGTGTGATCGAGGGGCAGGAAATAACCGAGGCCGAAATCATGCGCTACGCCGCAGGCCTCAAGCAGGATGGGGATCATGAGCGTATCAGCGCGTGAAGAAACGGCGAAACCGGTGAGGAATTTCGGCATAGACCTGAAGACGGCAGGCCCGCTTGTCGCGCTGATCGTGCTGTGCGTGCTCGGCTATTCGCTGAACCCGGCATTTCTGAGCGAAGGCAATCTGGCGAACCTTCTGACCCGCTCCGCCTTTATCGGCATCATTGCCGTGGGCGCCACATTCGTCATCACCGCAGGCGGCATCGACCTTTCCGTCGGCTCCATGGCGGCCTTCGTGGCAGGCATGATGATCATCATCATGAACGGCGCGATAGACGTGATGGGCGTCAGCGTGTGGACTGTCATCCTCGGCTGTGGCTGCTCGCTGATCCTCGGCATCGGTGCCGGCTTCATCAACGGCTTTCTGACCACCAAGGGCAAGATCGAAGCCTTCATCGTCACGCTTGGTACCATGGGTATCTACCGCTCGCTGGTGACCTATTTTGCCGATGGCGGCACGCTGTCCCTGGCCTCTGCCGCGCGCGACATCTACCGCCCGGTCTATTACGACTCGTTCCTGCGCATTCCCATCCCGGTCTGGGTGTTCATCGGTGTCGCCATCATTGGCTGGATCCTGATGAACCGCACCGCCTTTGGCCGCTATTGCATGGCGATCGGCTCCAACGAGCATGTGGCGCGCTATTCGGCCATCAAGGTCGACCGCGTGAAGACCTGGACCTATGTGCTGCAGGGGCTTTGCGTCTCGCTTGCCACCATCATCTATGTGCCGCGTCTGGGCTCGGCATCATCCGCCACCGGCGTGTTGTGGGAGCTCGAAGCAATTGCTGCCGTCATCATCGGCGGCACGATGCTGAAAGGCGGTTTCGGCCGCGTCGGCGGCACGGTGATCGGCGCGCTGATCCTGACGGCCATCGGCAATATCCTGAACCTCACCGACATCATCTCGAATTATCTGAACGGCGCGGTCCAGGGCGTCATCATCGTGGTTGCAGTCTATCTGCAACGGGGGAATCTGCGCGCGCCGAAGCGCAAGGCGCAGGAGTAGCCGCGAAAGCGGAGAAACGGTGCCGGAGGAGGCACCAATCATCTCAGGGAGGAGTACCTGCAATGAAATTGAAGACACTTCTGGCGGGCTTGGTGGTTTCGACCGCCATGATCGGGGCGGCAGCTGCCCAGGACAAGATCAAGATCGGCGTATCCATTCCCGCCGCCACCCACGGCTTCATGGGCGGGTTGAACTGGCATGCACAGGAAGCCGAAAAGCGCCTTGAGGCGCAGCACGAGAATATCGACATCATTATCGTGACCGCCAATGGTCCAAGCGATCAGGCAAGCGACCTGGAAGATCTTGTTTCCGTCCACCAGATCGACGCGCTTGTCGTGCTGCCTTTCGAATCCGAGCCGCTAACCGACCCCGTCAAGCAGGTGAAGCAGACCGGCGCATTCATCACCGTTGTCGACCGCGGCCTTTCCGAGCCCGGCATCGAGGACATCTATGTCGCCGGCAATAATACCGAGATGGGCCGAGTCTCTGCCGAATACATGAAGTCGCGGCTGAAGGAAGGCGACAATATCGTCATCCTGCGCGGCATTCCGACTGTGCTGGACACCGAGCGCTTCGACGCCTTCATGGCAGAGATCGAAGGTTCGGGCATCAATGTTCTGGACAACAAGTTCGCAAACTGGAACCGCGATGACGGCTTCGAGGTCATGCAGGACTTCCTCTCCCGCTTCCCCGACATCGACGGCGTGTGGGCGCAGGACGACGACATCACGCTCGGTGTGGTCGAAGCCATCAAGCAGGCTGGCCGCGAGAAGGAGATGTTCGTGGTTGGTGGTGCAGGCATGAAGGAGATCATCAAGGGCGTGATGGAAGGCGACGAGCTCGTCCCCGTCGACGTGCTCTATCCGCCGGCACAGATCGCCACCGCGATGGATGTGACCGTCGCAAACTACACCTCGAATGCACCGGTTCGCGGGCGCTACATTCTCGGCGCCCCGCTGATCACGCCCGAGAACGCCGAAGAATTTTACTTCCCGGATTCGCCGTTCTGATCCTGCGATCAGCGGGCGTGAAGAGAGGGGGTGCCCGCAAGGCGCCCCCTTTTTTGTTGCGATCCAGCTTCGCGACGAGACTTCCACCCGAACAAAACACCCCTCGCCTATTGTTCTTTCAGCCCCATATGCCTATGACCCGCCGCAACGCGACCGCACCTTGTGGAGAAACCCGATGCTGCGCACGCCCTATTACCTGATCGACCGTGCCAAACTTGCCCGCAATCTCGAGATCATCGACCGCGTGCGCAAGGAATCCGGCGCCAAGGCGCTTCTGGCGCTGAAATGCTTCGCGACCTGGAGCGTCTTCGACCAGATGCGCGAGCATATGGACGGCACGACTTCCTCCTCGCTCTACGAGGTGCATCTGGGGCATGAGAAATTCGGCGGCGAGACGCACGCCTATTCGGTTGCCTATGGCGACGACGAGATCGACGAGGTCGTCTCCTATGCCGACAAGATCATCTTCAATTCCATCAGCCAGCTTGAGCGTTACTCAGATGCGGCGAAGGATATTGTTCGCGGCCTGCGGCTCAACCCGCAGATCTCCTCCTCAAGCTTCGATCTGGCAGACCCCGCCCGTCCCTTCTCGCGGCTGGGCGAATGGGATGTCGCCAGGATCGAAAAGGTCATGGACCGCATTTCCGGCTTCATGATCCACAACAACTGCGAGAACGCGGATTTCGACCTCTTCGACAACATGCTCTCTCAGATCGAGGAGCGTTTCGGCACGCTTCTGGAGCGCGTCGAATGGGTCAGCCTTGGCGGCGGCATCCATTTCACGGGCGAGAACTATCCGGTCGACCGCTTCTGCGCCCGGCTGAAGGCATTTTCGGAAAAGTTTGGCGTGCAGGTCTATCTGGAGCCGGGCGAAGCCGCGATCACCAATTCCACCACGCTGGAGGTGACTGTTCTGGACACCCTCAACAATGGCAAGGATCTTGCCATCGTCGACTCCTCGATCGAGGCCCATATGCTGGACCTCCTGATCTATCGGGAGAAGGCCAAGATCGCGCCCGATGAGGGCGAGCATCTCGTCACCATCTGCGGCAAGTCCTGCCTGGCGGGCGATATTTTTGGCGAGTTCCGCTTCCCCGAACCGGTGAAGGTGGGCGACCGCATCTCCATTCAGGATGCAGCCGGTTATACCATGGTCAAGAAGAACTGGTTTAACGGCGTACGCATGCCCGCAATCGCCATCCGCGAACCGGATGGCAAAGTGCGCACGGTGCGCGAATTTGGCTACGAGGATTACAGGGCCAGCCTCTCGTGACAGGCTGGGGCGAAGTGACAGGGTAACAAGGAGACGACCGCGAAGATGAAAAAGAACGTGTTGATTGTCGGCGCCGGTGGTGTGGCGCAGGTCGTGGCGCATAAATGCGCGCAGCATAATGACGTGCTTTGCGATATTCATATCGCTTCGCGCACCGTCTCCAAATGCGAGAAGATCATCGCCTCGGTCCACGAGAAGAAGGCGATGAAGGTGGAAGGCAAGCTCAAGGCCCACGCGCTCGACGCCATGGATGTTGCCGCCACCAGGGCGCTGATCGAGAAGACCGGCAGCCAGATTGTCATCAATGTCGGCTCCGCTTTCGTGAATATGAGCGTGCTCTCAGCCTGTATCGAAACGGGTGCGGCCTATATCGACACTGCCATCCACGAAGACCCGCTCAAGATCTGCGAGACGCCGCCATGGTACGCCAATTACGAATGGAAGCGCCGCGAGGAATGCGAGAAGGCAGGGGTTACCGCCGTGCTCGGTGCGGGCTTTGACCCCGGCGTGGTGAACGCCTATGCCGCGCTTGCAGCGGATGAATATTTCGACGAAATCACCGATATCGACATCATCGACGTCAATGCCGGCAGCCACGGGCGCTGGTTCTCCACGAATTTCGATCCGGAAATCAATTTCCGCGAATTCACGGGCCAAGTCTATTCCTGGCAGGACAATGAGTGGAAATCGAACCAGATGTTCGAGATCCGCAAGGAATGGGATCTGCCCACCGTCGGCACCCAGACCACATATATGACTGGCCATGACGAGGTGCATTCCATCTCGCAGAATATGGGCATTCCCAACGTCCGCTTCTGGATGGGCTTTGGCGACCGTTACGTCCAGGTCTTCACGGTGCTGAAGAATCTGGGCCTTCTGTCCGAGCAGCCTGTCACTACCGCCGAGGGTCTGGAAGTCGTGCCTCTGAAGGTGGTGAAGGCCGTTCTGCCCGATCCATCATCGCTTGCCCCCGATTATACCGGCAAGACCTGCATCGGCGACCTGGTGAAGGGCAAGAAGGATGGCAAGGACCGCGAGGTCTTCATCTACAATGTGGCTGACCACGAGGAAGCCTATGCCGAAGTCGGCAGCCAGGGCATCTCCTACACCGCCGGCGTGCCACCGGTCGCAGCCGCACTACTCATCGCCAAGGGCGACTGGGACGTGAAGAAGATGGTCAATGTGGAACAGCTCCCACCCCAGCCCTTCCTCGGTCTCCTTAACGAAATGGGCCTGCCAACCCGCCTGCGCGAAGACGAAGAGGACCGTGCGTTGAAATTCTGATCCCCGCGGATAGTACGAGACTGCGGAAAGGCGGCGCCCGAGGGTGCCGCCTTTTTTAATTCACCACCACCAGCTTGAACTTCATGCCCGAATGCGTTCACAAGTTTGGAGGCTTGAGGAGATTTGCGCGCGATGTTTGGTTTCAGGGATGTGGAGATCGTGAAGGCGGTGGTGCGCGCCGGTGGCTTTCGTGCGGCAGCGCAGCGTCTCAACCTTGCCCAATCAGCGATCTCCACGCGTATTGCCGCCCTTGAAAAGCGGCTGGGTCTCACGCTCTTTGACCGCGTCGGGCGGCAGGTGCGCCTTTCTTCGGCGGGTCGACGCTTTCTTGAAGAAGCCGATCGGCTGGTGCAAAGCCGCGACCGCATCGTGCAGGAGCTGACCCAGACAAGCGGTCTGAACGGCACGGTGCGCATCGGTGTCGCCGAGACTATCGTGCACACGATCCTGACGCAGATGCTCAAGCAGTTGCGGCAGGACCATCCGCATGTGCGTTTCGAACTCTCCGTGGACACATCCGAACAGCTCGCGCGCAAGCTGAGCGATGACGAGCTCGATGTCGCCATCCTGCTCCGCGAGTTGCAGCCGCGTGGTGTTGTTGGCACGGCTTTGCGGCCCGTCGAGCTCGGCTGGTACGCCTCCACGGCCATGCCGGAGCGCAACCGCGCTTGGACATTGCAGGAGCTGGCCGAGCATCCCATCGTGACATTTCCGAAGGGCACCCTGCCCTACAAGCAGGTGGAGCGCCTGTTCGCCGGCGCAATATCGGAGCCGCCGGTCCTGCACGGCTCCGCTTCACTCTCGACCGTTTTGCATCTGGTCGCCGACCAGTTCGGCATTGGTGTCCTTCCGAGGCGGATCGCCACATCCCATTCCCTAGGTGCTGCAGAACATATCCGCCGGATTGACGTGGAGCCGGAAGCAGAGCCGCAGGAGCTCAACTTCATTGTCATCTACTTCCCGGAGCGCAATCGCGAAGCCGGAACGATCATCACTGAAGCCGCGACACAGGCTGATCAAAATGATCGCCCATAGAGATCAATTATTACATCAAATGATCGATTGACATGATCGTGTGAGTTTGGAATCCTTCTGCCGTCCATCGGAGGAGGCAGCAGGTCATCGTGTTGGCGCAGGATATCCATAGCCAGTCAGGGCAGGAAAAGGTGTTCGATACCGGTCTTGCATTGCGTCAGGCTGTTCGCGAAGGCCGTTTCAGCGGCGACACTGCGGGCAAGGCGCCGGGCCTTTTACAGGGCAATCTGGCGATCCTGCCGAAAGCCCTTGCACATGACTTCCTGCTTTTCTGCCAACGCAATCCAAAGCCCTGTCCCATCATCGGCATCGGCGAAGCGGGTGAGGTTTCGCTGCCCGATCTGGGGCAGGATATCGACATCCGCACCGATGTGCCCGCCTATCGCATCTTTCGTCCAGGACAGGCGCCCGAACGCGTTGATGATCTCAACTCCGTGTGGCGGGATGACCTCGTCACCTTCGTTCTCGGCTGCTCCTTCTCCTTCGAGGAGGCGCTGGTCGCTGCCGAAATTCCCGTGCGCCATATCGATGCCGGGCGCAATGTGCCGATGTATGTGACCTCGATCGAGACGCGGCCCGCCGGCGCATTTTCCGGCCCGCTCGTCGTCTCCATGCGCTCTTTCAGTCCGGCCGATGCCATCCAGGCCATCTTGCTTTCGTCGCGCCAGCCGCTCGCCCATGGTGCACCGGTGCATATCGGCGACCCCGCGCAGATCGGCATTCGCGATATCATGTCGCCTGACTTCGGTGATCAACCCATTATGAACGATCGCGACATTCCCGTATTCTGGGCCTGTGGCGTGACACCGCAAATGGCAATCCGCAATTGCGATGCCGATCTCGCCATTACCCATGATCCCGGTCACATGCTGGTGACCGACATACCCGCAGAGACGGCAGAAAGCCGCCTCTGGGGCATTGCCCAAAACAACAACAACTGAAGCAAACCACAGAGGAAACGAAGATGAAGATCATTCGCAACGCATTGCTGGCCGGAACGGCCCTTATCGCGGGCGCCGCCATGGCCCAGGCCGAAGAACTTTCCGTGGTTGGCAGCTGGAGCAGCCTGCCGCTCTACAAGCAGTATGAAGCGCCCTTCTGGACCGAAACCCTGCCGGGCGCTGAAGGCAGCGATTTTGAAGTGTCGATGACGACCTTCGACCAGATGGGCATTGCAGGCGGCGATGTCTACCGCATGCTGGGCGACGGCGTGTTCGATGTCGGCATGACGGTCGCAGACTACACGGTCGGCGACGCGCCGGAGCTTGAAGGTCTCGACGTGCCGCTGGTTGCCACCACGGCAGATGATGCCCGCAAGATGGTGGATGCTGCGCGCCCCATGGTGGAGGACATCATGAAGGAGCGCTTCAACGCCAAGCTTCTGGCAATCGCGCCCTACCCGCCGCAGGTCGTCTTCTGCAAGGACGAGGTCTCCTCGCTTGATGATCTGAAGGGCAAGAAGATCCGTGGTTCGGGCCGCATGACCACCAAGCTTCTGGAAGCACTCGGCGCCGAGGGCATCAATGTGGCATTTTCGGAAGTCCCGGGCGCGCTTGAGCGCGGTGGGGTCGACTGCGCCGTCACCGGTGCAGGTTCGGGCTATAGTGCGGGTTGGTGGGAAGTCTCCTCGCACCTCATGACCCTGCCGCTCGGCGGCTGGGACCCGGTTGTGACCGCCATGAACATGGACAAGTGGGAGTCGCTTTCCGACGAGCAGAAGGAGATGCTTCAGACCCAGCTTACGGAGAAGTTCGAAGCTCCTGCATGGGATGCGGCAGCTGGTGCGCTTGAGTCCGATATTGCCTGCCTAACCGGCAATGGCGAATGTGCCGCCGGTGAAGCGGCCAGCATGACACTTGTCGAGCCGACCGAAGCCGACACCCAGCAGGCGCGCAAGATCCTTGAAGAGACGGTTCTGCCGGAGTGGGCAGAGCGCGCGGGTTCCGATTGGGCCAAGCGTTGGAACGAGAGCGTCGGCAAGACCGTCGGCGTTCAGGTTCCGCTCTGATCTGATGAGGTGGGCGCCGGAGGCCGATAAAAATGTTTGAAACAATCGTGGACGTTCTCCGGCGCATCAACCGCCTGATCGCTCTCATCGTGGGTGCAGTTCTTGCACTCACGGTGCTTTTCATTCTCGCCGACATCACGCTTCGCCAGTTCGGCCATTCCTTTGGTGGCTCGGATGAAGTCTCCGGCTATGTCATGGCTTTCGTGGCGAGCTGGGGCCTCTCATTCGCGCTTCTGGAACTGGCCCATGTGCGCATCGACCTCCTGCGGTTGAAGCTCGCGCAGACCGGCCGCAGCATACTTGATCTTATCGCCATCTCGGCCACGGCCGCGGTAACAACCGTGGTGGCGTGGCAATGCTGGCCGGTGCTGGCCAAGAGCCTCGAACGAGGTTCTCGCGCCAACACGCCGCTGGAAACCCCATTGTGGATACCACAAAGCATATGGTTCAGCGGCTGGGTCTGGTTTGCGACCGCTTCCGTGCTGCTGCTTATCTGCGCCTTCGGCATGCTCGCCCAACGCCAGCAAAGCCAGTTTGAAAACGCCGTCGGTACGGCCACCGAGACGGAGATTTGAACCCATGATCTGGTCCGTATCCATCAGCCTTCTGGGCCTTCTGACACTCTCCATTCCCGTCGGCATCGTCCTTTTCATTCTGGGCTTCGGCATCGACCAGTTCTTCTCGCCCTTTCCGCTCATTCGCGGTTTGGGCCAGGTCGTCTGGTCCTCCTCCAACAGCTCGACGCTGATCGCCATCCCCTTCTTCGTGCTGCTTGGCGAAATCCTTGTGCGCGGCGGCGTGGCGGAGCGCACCTATGCCTCGCTCGACAAATGGTTCTCCTGGCTGCCGGGCGGGCTGGTGCATGCCAATATCGGCACCGCCACCATGTTCTCCGCCACCTCCGGCTCCTCCGTCGCAACGGCTGCAACGGTGGCAACCGTCGCCATGCCGCAGGCCGAAAAGCTTGGTTATGATCCGCGCCTCTTCTCCGGCGCCATTGCAGCGGGCGGCACGCTTGGCATTCTCATTCCGCCTTCGATCAATCTGATCGTCTACGGCTTCCTGACCGAGACCTCGATCCCGCAGCTCTTCCTTGCCGGGCTCATTCCCGGTCTTCTTATGGCAGTTGCCTTCATGGCCATCACCGCGCTGATCTGCTGGTTCAAGCCCTCGCTTGGCGGCTCCAGCCGCAGCTTTACCTGGGGCGAGCGCGTCTCTAGCCTGCGCCAGCTTGTACCCATCATCCTGCTCTTCGTGGTGGTGATCGGCTCGATCTATGCTGGCTGGGCCACACCCACCGAGTCTGCTGCCGTGGGCGTGTTCATGGCGCTTCTCATTGCCTTAGCCAATGGGGGCGTGAACATGGAGATGCTGCGCCATTCCGCCCTTGGCACCGTGCGCATCACCGCCATGATCATGCTCGTCATCATCGGCGCCTATTTCCTGAACTTCACCATGGCATCCGCGGGTCTTGGCCGCGAGCTGACATCGCTTCTGGAAAATTCCGGCCTGTCGCCGCTCGGCACACTGTTCCTGGTCATCCTGCTCTACATCATTCTCGGCTTCTTCATCGAGACCCTGTCCCTGATGGTGGCGACCATTCCCATCGTCGTGCCGATCATGGCCGGACTTGGCTATGACAAGGTGTGGTTCGGCGTCTTGATGATCGTGCTTGTCGAAATGGCGCTCATCACGCCGCCTGTCGGGCTCAATCTCTATGTCGTGCAGGGCTCGCGCAAGAGCGGCACGCTTGGCGAGGTCATGGTCGGGGCCATGCCATATGTGCTGGTGATGCTCGCCATGGTCGGCTTCCTCATTCTCTTCCCCGGCCTGGCTCTCTTCCTGCCGGCTGCCCTCTAGTTTCTCATTTTCAGGAGTAACCCCATGCGCTTTACCTGCGCCGGAAACACGCTCGACCTCTCCTTCACCAACTGCGTCGTGGCAGGCTGGACCGGACGAAACCCGGATGCGATCCAGCATCACATCGACGAGCTTGCGGAGCTCGGTGTCGCGCCGCCTTCCACCGTTCCGCTTTACTACCGCGTCTCTGCCAATCTGCTGACGCAGGATGACAAGCTGCAGTTTGTGGGCGAAGGCACTTCGGGTGAGGTAGAGCCCATGATCGTGATTGCCGACGGCAAGCGCTATCTGGGTCTTGGCTCCGATCACACCGACCGCGAACTCGAAGCCCATTCGGTTGCACTCTCCAAACAGGCCTGTGCGAAGCCCTGCGCAAGCGAGCTTTGGGAGCTTGATCCGCTTCTCGACCGTCTGGATTCAATCGAACTGCGTTCCTGGATCAGGGAAAATGGCGACTGGACGCTTTATCAGGAAGGCACACTTGCCGCGATGCGCCCGATGGCCGATCTGATGGAGGGCTGCGCGCTTGAGAAACTCGCGCAGGACGGTGCGGCTGCCATGCTGGGCGGCACGCTCGGCGTGAAGTCCGGCGGCGTGCGCCCTGCTGCCGCCTTCAGGATGGAGATGCGTGACCCCGAGACGGGAAACGTCATCACCCATGAATACGAGATCGAGACGCTGCCGATCGTCGCCTGACGATCAGTTGGCCCCAGCACAAGGAACCGGACCGGATGGACATGGTATCAAAAGCGGAAGAAGCGATTGCGAAGGTCGAAGCGCTTGGACCCGAGGCCGGGCGCATCTTCACCGATTTCGACGCAGTACGCATCCGCGCCGATGCCAAGGCACTTGATGAGCGCAAGGCGGCGGGCGAGGACCTGCCGCTTTACGGCAAGCTGGTTTCGATCAAGGATCTGTTCGACGAGAAGGGCAAGGTGACGAGCGCAGGCTCACGCCTGTTGAAGACTGCTGCACCGGCGACTGCCGATGCACCGGTCATCCGCCGGTTGAAGGAGGCGGGCGCGCTTCTGGTTGGCCGCACATCGATGAGCGAATTCGCCTATTCCGGCGTGGGGCTCAATCCGCATTACGGCACGCCGGGCTGCATCTTCGACAAGACGCGCATCCCAGGGGGCTCCTCATCGGGTGCCGCATTGACCGTGGCCCACGGCATCTGCGACATGGGCCTTGGCACCGATACCGGCGGTTCGGTACGGATTCCCTCAGCCGTGAACGGCCTGTACGGCTTCAAGCCGAGCCAGTCGGTCATCCCGCGCGAGGGCATCCATCCCCTCTCTGATCTGTTCGACAGCGTCGGCCCGCTCTGTGCGACGCTTGATGATGCGCTCACCTTCACCGATGTCTTGGCTGGCGGACTTCAGGCAGAAGATGCTCCCGAAAGGCCGCTGCGGCTGGCCTTGCCGACGGGCGCTTTCACCGATGGTATCGACGGCTTCACGCAAATACATTTCGCGCGCAGTTGCGACGCAATGCGCGCGGCAGGTCACGAGCTGGTCGAGCAGGATTTCGCGTTCCTCCCCGCATCCTCCGGCATAAGCCGCATCGTGATCGCGTGGGAGGCCCTCACCCTTTACGGCGAGCGTCTGAACGAGCTTGAGGAAGTGGGAGATCCACGCGTGCTCAAGCGCATCCGCTTTGCAGAAACGCTGAGTGCGGGGCAAGTCGATGCAGCCAAGGCGGAACGCGCTGAAGCCGTGGAGAGGTTTGCGGAAATCATGTCCGGTTTCGACGCTCTCGTGGCGCCGACGCTCGCCATCCAGCCGCCCACGATTGCGGAAGCGGAAGAAGATTTCGACCGCGTGAACATGATGATGTTGCGCAACTGCTCCTACATCAATCTGGCAGACGGCTGTGCCATGGCCATGCCGGTCAAAGGTGACGGAACCATGCCGGGAAGCCTGATGGTTGCCGGGCCTGCAGGGGCCGATGCGCGTATTCTGGGTCTCAGCCGCGCAATTCTGGCGGCCCTGCCTTCAGCCTGAGGGTCAGGCCGATTTTACGCGTGACTTCGTCACCCGCTTCTTCTTCACCGGGGCCGGATTAGCGGCTTCTTCGGCGGCACGTTTGGCTTCCATGGCGAGGCGTTGGGCCTTCAGCCGTTCGGTCTTGGCGTCACGCGCATTGACTTCGGCATCCATGATCGCGCGTGCGGTGCGGTCGGTGATCTCGCTTTTCGTTTCAGCCTTCGACATTGGCTGCCTGAAGACCGTTTCCTTAGTGGCGATCTCGCTCATGCGCGCCTCCCGTTTCTGGTGCCAGAAAAACGAAAAGGCCGGGAGGTCCCGACCTTTCCTCTCGATCCGTCATGCCATGCCAGTACATCCGTGGTCATGGCGTGAGGATGAACTTTATGCGTCGCTGAGGTTCTCAGCAGCATTCTTGCCGGAGCGCTTGTCCTGCACGATGTCGAAATTGACCTTCTGGCCTTCGACGAGCGTGCGCATGCCGGAGCGCTCAACAGCGGAGACGTGAACAAAAACGTCCTGCGCACCATCTTCCGGCTGAATGAAACCAAAGCCTTTGGTGGTGTTGAAGAACTTTACGGTACCTGTGGTCATGACAATATCCTTTCAAAGGGTCACGGAATGCGCCCGCCTCATGAGTTGGGCGCGGGTTAGCTCGACTTTGAAGGGAAGATCGTCTGGCGCCAGGGCGCAGAGAAAGTTCAACAAGCAAGATCGATAGGCAGAACATAGGGTGCAACTGCGGCTTAAACAAGGCGCATTCGCTCATTCTCCGGTTCGAGGCATTCCGGCGTTGACATTGACACCCGTTCCAGCCCCCACTATCGCTCCAGCGCTTGAGGATTATCACTGTTCGGGAGGTGGCCATGGGGCCCAATGTCGCGCTTACGGGTCTGGCCCGTGATCTGGAAGAGCGCGGCAGGAGTGGCAAGCCCATTCGCATCGGCATCGTCGGCTGCGGCCAGATGGGCACCGACCTTCTCACCCAGATTGCGATGATGCCCGGTCTGGAAGTCGCCGCGATCTGTGAACGCACGCCGCCCGCTGCAAGCCGTGCCGCAGAAATTGCCTATGGCCGTGACGACAGAATTGCACGCGTGAACACGCGATCCGCAATGCTCGAAGCAATAGAAATGGGAAGGATTGCGGTTTCGGCCGACGCCGATCTCGTCATCTCCAACGATCTCGTGGACATCGTCATCGACGCGACCGGCATCCCTGCCGTTGCCGCCGATATCTCCATCGATGCCATCCGCCATGGAAAGCATCTGGTGATGATGAATGTGGAGGCCGATGTCACGGTGGGTCCGCTGCTCAAGCGCGAGGCGGACCGCAACGGCGTGGTCTATTCGCTGGGTGCAGGCGACGAGCCCTCCTCCTGCATGGAGCTGATCGAGTTCGTCTCCGCCCTTGGCTATCCCGTCGTTTCCGCAGGCAAGGGCAAGAACAACCCGCTCAATTTCGACGCCATTCCCGACGATTACGCCGAAGAGGCCGAGCGGCGGAACATGAATGTGCGCATGCTCGTCGAATTCGTCGACGGCTCCAAGACCATGGTAGAGATGGCAGCCATTGCCAATGCGACGGGCCTGGTCCCCGATTGCCCCGGTATGCACGGCCCTTCCGCCGGTATAGGCGATCTGGCAAGCACCCTTGTGCCCAGGGAGGACGGCGGAGTGCTGTCGCGCAAGGGCGTTGTCGACTACTCCATCGGCAAGGGAGTTTCGCCAGGCGTCTTTGTGGTGGTGGAAGCCGATCATCCGCGCATCCGCGAGCGCATGACGGACCTCAAGGTGGGATCCGGGCGCTACTACACCTTCCACCGACCCTACCACCTCACTTCGCTTGAAGTGCCGCTGACCTGCGCCCGCGTGGGGCTTTATGGCAAGGCGGACATGGTGCCCCTGCCCCGCCCGGTTGCGGAGGTATGCGCCATGGCGAAGAAGGATCTTCAGCCCGGCGACACCCTCGACGCGATTGGCCAGTATTGCTACCGCGCCTGGACAATGACGGTGGAGGATGCGCGGGCAGCAAATGCCATGCCCATCGGCCTGCTGCAGGGCGGCAGGGTCACCGCTCCCATCAAGAAGGGCACGCTCCTGACCCGGGAGAATGCCGCCCCGCCGGAAGGTTCCAAGATCGCAGCGCTACGCGCCGAGCAGGACCGCCTGCTTTACGGCTGAAGCTGCCTCTCCTGATCCTCAGGAACATCAGCGGATTGAACCTCGCCGGCCTCTTCATTTGAAACAGGAAGAGGCCCGGCTTCTGCACGTCTTTAATCCCGCTGCACGTTTTGTGACCGCCGGCATACGGCCGAACTGCGCTCTTCTTGAGTATTTCATATATGAACTTGCACCTTACAGATAAATTATGCATGCTGCATTTCGAACCAGGGAGGGTCGCATGCGCACCAGCTGCATCGTGCAGCATGGAAGGCGCCTGCAACGCGTTTTATCGGAGGAGCCCCAATGAATAATCTGCTCATACTTGCCGTATCGGGCGCTGTCGCAACATTCGCCAGCCTCAGCCCGGCGGCTGCGGAAATCCAGCTGCGCCTGGCAACCGTCTCTTCGACGTCAGAGCCAATTTACGAGGCCATGGAGCATTTCGTGGATCTGGTGGAACAGAAGGTCGGCGAACAGGTAAAAATCACCATCCACCCCAATGGAGAGCTGGGCAGCAATCAGGAAGTCTACGAACAGGTGAAGATCGGCGCGCCGGTCATCCAGAACTCCGATCCCGGCTATCTGTCCGACTACACGCCGGATTTCGGCATCCTCAACGGCCCCTACCTGTTGTCTGATCCGAAGAACTTCAACAAGATCCTGGAGTCCGATCTTTTCGCGCGGATGAAGGACGACCTGCGCCAGTCTGGCAATTTCGAGTTGCTTGCGACCAACTGGTTGTTCGGCGCGCGCCACATCATTGCCGACCGTGAAGTGCGCAGCCCCGCCGACATGGAAGGCCTCACAATCCGGGTCCCGCCGAATGTGATGTGGATCGAGACGATGGACGCAATGGGCGGTCGCGGGGTGCAGCTTGCGTGGTCGGAAGTTTATACGGGCCTGTCGACCGGTGTGGTCAAGGCGGCCGAAGCTCCGCTTGCGGCCCTCTATGCCTCAAAGCTTCATGAGAATGCGAAAACGGTGTCCATGACCGGTCACTTCAAGGCTTTTGTCGGCCTCGTCATGAACTCCGATCTGTACGCCTCCTATCCGCAGGATGTGCAGGACGCGCTGACGAGCTCCGCCGAGGAAGCGGGTGAATTCATGACCGATCTCGTGTTGAAGTCCGAGGAAGACTTCATCAGGAAGCTCGAGGCCGAGGGCGTGACCGTGGTGCGCGATGTGGATGAAGTCGCATTCCGCGAAGCCACCGCCTCCGTCTACGACGCATTCCCCGCTTGGACGCCGGGGCTTCACGACGAGATCAACGCGCTTCTGGGCGAGTGATCCCTACCTAATGGAAGCCGGTTCATGCCGGCTTTCCCCAGCCCTTGCTCCATATGGACCAACACAATGTTCAGGCGGATTGCCTTCAATCTTGACCTCGGCGTGGCGGGAATTGCCTTGGCTGTGGTCGTTGCCAGCGTCAGTTGGGGCGTGGCGACACGCTATATCTTCAGCCAGCCGGCTACCTGGACGACCGAGCTGTCCTCGGTTGCCTTTGCATGGGTCGTGTTCTTCGGCGCCTCTGCTGCGATGCGGCGCGGCTTGCATATCGGCATCCCCATTCTTGTCGACACGCTACCCGCTCCGGTCCGCAAGGCGGCAACAGCACTTGCGATCATGCTGGTCGCCGGCTTCCTTGCCTATGCGACCTATCTGGCAGGGTTGCTGGCGCTCCAGTCATTCAATCGGCCTTCGCCGGTCCTGCGCATATCCTTTGCATATGTCTATGGCGGCGTGGCGCTGGCACTTCTGCTTACGACCGCTCACGCAGCCCTTCAGTTCCTGCGCGTCTTCAAGAGCCGCGACGGCACGATTTGTTATTTCCCTGAAGAAGCGAGAGAGGGCGAGTGAGATGGATTACCTGCCCGTCGTCATCCTTCTTGTCCTGTTGGCGTTCAACATTCAGGTTGCCTTTGCGATCGGTATAGCAGCCCTGTCATTCTTTCTGCTTTCCGGTGCAATGCCCGTGCAGGTCTTCATCCAGCGCCTGATCGCGTCCACGCAGTCCTTCCCGCTTCTCGCGGTTCCGTTCTTCATCCTCACCGGCGCGATCATGAACGAAGCTGGCATCACGCGGCGGATGCTCAATCTCGCCGAATCGCTGACTGGCCACATGACGGGCGGACTTGCACAGGTGAATGTCCTGCTCAGCACGCTGTTGAGCGGCATGTCCGGCTCGGCCAATGCCGATACGGCCGTCCAGTCAAAGCTGCTCGTTCCAGAAATGGAGCGCCGCGGCTACGATGTGGGCTATTCCGCGGCTGTCACAGCCTCATCCTCTGTCATCGCTGCGACCATACCTCCGGGCATAGGGCTGATCCTCTATGGCTTCCTTGGCAATGTATCCATCGGCTCGCTGTTCCTGGCCGGTGTCATACCCGGCCTGATGCTGGCCGTGTTGCTGATGATCACGGCCTGGATCATCGCGCGGCGCAGAGGCTACAAGCCTTCCCGCGAAAAGCCGGCAAGCTGGGCGGAACGTCTAACCGCATTGCGCGGCGCCGCGCTCGCCTTGCTGATACCGGTCGGCGTGGTGGGAGGCATTCGCTTCGGTCTCTTCACCGCCACCGAGGCAGGTGCGATAGCAGTGATCTATGCGACCGTTATCGGCTTGATGTATCGCGGATTGCGCTGGTCATCGATCCCGAAGGTGATCGTCGAGACGGTGCTGGCAACGGCAGCGATCATGTTGATCATCTGCGCTGCCAATGCATTCGGCTTCTACATGTCGTGGGTGGGCATTCCCAAGCAAGCGGCGGCTTTCATGGTTGCGCTGACGGACAATCCGATCATCCTTCTGCTGCTGATCAATATTCTGCTGCTCGTCGTGGGCATGCTGATCGAGGGAACCGCTCTCCTGATCCTGCTCACGCCGATCCTCGTGCCGGTCGCCGTCGAGATGGGGATCGATCCCGTGCATTTTGGCATCGTGATGGTACTCAATCTCACGCTCGGCGGCATGACGCCGCCGCTTGGCACCCTGATGTTTGTCGCCTGCTCCGTGACAGGCGTTTCTATCGCAAAATTCGTACGAGAAGCACTGCCGTTCCTGGCCGTGCTGATCCTTGCCCTGCTCCTTGTTACCTACGTGCCGCAGATTTCGCTGTGGCTGCCGACGCTTGGCCAGGAATGAGAATCCGGAGGAGAAAATGAGTTACAAATCCACGATCGGGATCGCAAGCACGCATGCGCAGGACATGCCGCAGGAGCATGCTGATATACCCGTTTGGAACTCCGAAAACTGGTACTACGAAGACTGGGAGCCAGGACACAAGATCCGCTCGCTGCGCCGTACCATCTCGGAGGGTGAGAGCCATCAGTTCAACCTGCTCGTCACCGACATCCACCCTTATGTGCAAGACCAGCATTTTGCCGAAAAGGAGGGCCTGTTTGGCCGCCGACTGGTTGCGGGCGCATTTGTCTTCTCCGCGGGGCTCGGCCTCGTGGCGACCAATTGCGTGAACGCATTTTCCTACGGCTACGACAAGCTGCGCTTCATCAAGCCGGTCTTCATCGGCGACACGATCTATACGGTTCGCACTCATCTCGACAAGCGCCCGAAATACGAGGAGATGGGTCTTATCCGAGCCAGTTACGAGGTGTTCAAGGGCGAGGGCGAACTCGTGCTCTACTGCGAACATCTGCAGACCGTGAAGTACCGCAACCCCCAAGATTTCAAAGCAGCCGTCGAGAACTAGGAACCATGTCTGAAACGAATTCCATGCCCCTGGACGGGCTCGTCGTCATTGATATGAGCCAATTTCTGTCGGGGCCCTATTGTACCTTGCGGCTCATGGATTTGGGTGCGCGGGTCATAAAGATCGAACGGCCAGGACAGGGTGACCTCTCCCGCCAGCTCTATTTGAGCGACACCGAGATCGGCGGCGATTCCACGATCTTTCATGCCATCAATCGCGGCAAGGAAAGCCTCGCCATCGATCTGAAGAACGATGCCGACCTGACGGCGCTGCGCGGTCTCATCGCGAAGGCGGATGTATTGGTGCAGAATTTCCGCCCCGGTGTCATCGAGCGGCTGGGCCTGAGCTATGAAGCCGTGCGCGAGATCAATCCGAAGATCGTCTACGCCTCCATCAGCGGATATGGCGAAGACGGCCCATGGGTGATGCGTCCCGGACAGGATCTGCTTGCCCAGGCGCGCTCCGGTCTCATGTGGCTCAATGGCGATGATGGCCAGGGGCCGGTGCCCTTCGGACTTGCTGTCGCCGATATGCTGGCTGGCGCGGCCGCCTGTCAGGGCATACTCGCAGCGCTCGTGCAGCGCGGCATCAAGGGTCATGGCGCGCATGTGCAGACAAGCCTTCTTGAAGCGCTTACCGATCTTCAGTTCGAGGTGCTCACGACCTTCCTCAATGACGGCAAGCGCCTTCCGAAACGCGCCCAGACGCGCAGTGCACATGCCTATCTCTCCGCACCCTACGGCGTCTATGAGACAAAGGACGGTTTCCTTGCCATTGCGATGACGCCCCTGCCCAAGCTTGCCGACCTCATGCAGATCGAGGGCCTGCGTGCCTATTGCGACGATCCCAAGAGTTGGTTCAGTGCACGTGACGTGATCAAGAACATCATTTCCGAAGCGGCCATCACGCGCACGACGGATGAATGGCTGGCCGTTCTGGAGCCTGCAGATATCTGGTGCTCACGCGTGTTCGACTGGAACGAACTCCTTGGCCATGAGGGGTTCCGGATGCTCGACATGCTGCAGACCGTCACGCGCGAAGACGATGTCTCCATCGAGACCACCGCCTCACCCATTCGCATCAATGGCGCTCGACCGAAGGCTGCCCGCGCGGCACCGCGTATCGGTGAGCATTCCAACCAGATTCGCAAGGAGTTCGGATTGTGACCAAGTTGAAAGGCATGACCTGGAGCCATCCGCGTGGCTATGACCCGATGATTGCCTGCTCTTCGATCTGGAAGGAGAAGACGGGAGTGGAAATCGCGTGGGACAAGCGCTCGCTCCAAGACTTCGAATCCTTTCCAGTCGAGGAATTGGCGCGGCAATATGATCTCATCGTGATCGATCATCCCCATGTCGGCCAGATCACGGAGGAAGGCTGCCTTGCACCGCTGGATGTCGCCGGGCGTGAGGATGAACGCAGGGCGCTCGCCGATGCCAGCGTCGGACTTTCCTACCCGAGCTACAATTGGTCCGGTCGCCAATGGGCTTTCCCCATCGATGCGGCGGCACAGGTGCAGGCCTATCGTCCCGATGCGCTCGCACAGGCGCCGCAGGAATGGGAAGAGGTCATCGCGCTGGCGCGCGAGGGTCGGATGGCGGTGCCACTGCGTCCGCCGCATTCGCTCATGTGCTTCTACACGCTGGCAGCCAATATGGGGCACCCCTGCCGCAACGAGGGTGACGGCCCGCTCATCGATCAGCAGATCGGCGAACAGGTTTATGAAAAGGTGCTGGAGCTTGCCGCCCTCGTGCCCAATCACTGCGCGCAAGCAGATCCCATCGCAATCTTAGAAGAGATGGCGCGCGAGGACAGCCGCATCATCTGCTCACCCTTGATCTATGGCTATGTGAATTACGCCATCGACGGCTTCCGCCCACGCCTCCTGCGCTTTGCCGATATTCCGGTCGCGGGCAGTGCTGGCCCGGTTGGCTCTGCAATTGGCGGCACCGGTATCGCCGTTTCCGCCTTCTCGAGCGCACGGGAAGTCGCCATCGATTTTGCCTATTGGATCTCAAGCGCAGACATTCAGCGAGGTCCCTTCGCGCAAGCTGGCGGCCAGCCCGGCCATGCAGCCGGTTGGGAAGACGGAGAAGTAAACCGGCAGACCCAAGACTTCTACAGGGATACGCGGGCCACACTGGAGGGCGGATGGTTGCGGCCTCGCCACAATGGCTACATGACTTTCCAGCAGGAAGGCGCTGCAAGGCTGACCAAGGCCCTTTCAAACCGGGAGCCGGCCGCACGCTTTGTGGCCGACCTCAACCGGATGTTCGAGCAGCACAGATAGCGGCGGGCACGAACACCCGCCACTTCACGCCAAGGATCAGGCTGCGTCGCTGGCGCTGCGCAGCTTCCACAGACGCTTGGCGTTCTCGCGGAATAGCTTGGCGCGTTCCTGCGCGGTGCAGCCGCTGAACAGCGCCTGCGTCGCGGCCAGCCATGCGTGCAGACCGCCGCCAAGGGTGCATACGGGCCAGTCGCTTCCCCAGACCAGGCGGTCGAAGCCAAACTTCTCGACCGTATGATCGACGTAGGGCCGCAGCGTATCGACCGTCCAGCTGCCCGGCTCGGCATAGGCGACCACACCGGAAATCTTTGCGGTGACATTGTCGCGCCTGGCCAATTCGTCGACATGATCCTTCCAGGGGGTGAAGGCATCATTCCTGATGTCGGGCACACCGCAATGATCGAGAACGAAGCGGACATCGGGTGCGAGGTCCACAAGTTCGATGGCAAGCGGTATCTGATGCGGCAGGACGCACAGATCGAATGTGAAACGCGTGTCGGACAGGCGCTTCAGATTCTCGCGGAACAGCGGCTTTTGCGACACCTCATCGGGTACCACATGCAAGACGCGGCGGAAGCCCTTTACCAGCGGATTGTCGATCTGCCGTTCAAGGAAGGCTGCAAAGCCATCCTCTTCGGGGCGCGCAGAGGAGATTGCGCCGACGATCAGGCTGTTGTCCCGGGCCGCAAGCCGCGCGACATTCTCGGTCTCCCGCTCGATCTGGGACGGCTCGACATCCACCTCCATATGGAGTGTCGCCTCGATGCCTCCCTGGCGCGCTTCGCGCTCATAGCTTTCATAGCTGAAATCCCTGTCGAGGGCTTCGACATCTGCAAGCCAGGGATAGTTCAGAACGGATTTGTCGATGACATGCAGATGCGTGTCGATCAGCATCAATTACCTCCTCCAAATGCCCTCAAGCGCCGCTGGACGCAGGGCGAAACTCCTCACGGGCGCTCGAGTTGCATGTGAGCACCCGCCAGTTCGGAAAGCTCCTGGGCCGTCTTGAGCAACATCTGCATCGTGCCGGAAATGTCCGGGCCGCCATTGGGATTGACGAGTGCGATATAGGGCACCGTCAGGGCGGCGATGCAGCGCTTGTCCGGCCCCAGCACCGGCGCGGACAGATTGAACACGCCTTGCGTCTGCGCACTCGGCATCAGCTCGTAGCCGCGATCACGGATCTGGTCGAGACGCTCGAACAGCTCCGGTGAGATCTCTGGCTTCTCGTTGAGACGTGCATTTTCCGCCATCATCATCTCGCGCTCTTCGGGCGAGCGGAATGCAAGCAGGACATGGCCCGAACCGGTATCGAAAAGACCGATATGCGAACCGACGCGAATCGAGATGCCCCAATAGCCCGGCGCCTCCTGCTGGGCCACGACCACGGCGAAACCTCGGTCGAACACCACAAGCTGATTGGCCTGTTTGCTGTTCTCCGCCAGGTCGCGCATCAAGGGCGTTGCATAGGAGATCAGCCGTCTTACCGGCGCATGAAGCTGGGCGAGACCGAACAGCTTCAAGGTCAGCGAATAGCGGTCGCCTTCGATGCGCGTGACATAGCCGCGCCGCACCAGCCGATCGAGCATCCGGTAGAATTCATTCGGACTGCGGCCAAGCTGTTTTGAAATCTCCGCCTGCGTGAGACCTCCATCCACGCCCGCCAGCAATTCCAGGATATCCAGACCCTTGTCCAGGGCGGGAGCGCGATAGCGCTCGCTTTCTTCTGCCGTCACTGCTCCCTCCAGTAAATTTATCTCTTCATATACGCAAATCTCTCCCATCGGCAATAGAGGTGGCTTGACCCTACATGAATAGAATGTTTGTATATGAATTGTGCTCGTTGGTGAATTGCGGGCCGAGACGCATTGCCACGTGCAGGCGTCACCAATTGGGAGGAAGACCATGAAACATCTACTCACCGGCGTCTCAGCCGGCGTGCTTGCGCTTGTCGCAAGCGCCAGCATCGCACAGGAACTGCCGGGCAAGTTCGACGGCGTCACCATTGATGCCAAGCTGATCGGCGGCCAACAGTATGAAGCTCTCTACGCCCGCATTGCAGAGTGGGAGGAAGCCACCGGCGCAAAGGTCAATGTGGTCTCGAAGAAGAACCACTTCGAGCTCGACAAGGAAATCAAGTCGGATATCGCAACCGGCACCTTGAGCTGGTGCGTGGGTTCCAACCACTCCTCTTTCGCGCCTCAGTATCCAGGCATCTATGCGGATCTGAACGCCCTGCTTCCCGAAGACGAGATCGCGGCTTTCGTGCCGGCCAATATCAGCGCCTCTACGCTTGACGGAAAGCTGGTCATGCTGCCGCGCGCGCAGTTCGACGTTTCCGCGCTCTACTACCAGAAGAGCCTTTACGAGGACGAAGCCAAGGCAGCCGAATTCAAGGAGAAATACGGCTACGACCTGACGCCGCCCGACACCTGGGAAGAAGTCGCCGACCAGGCCGAGTTCTTCGCCAATCCGCCGGATTTCTACGGCACCCAATATGCCGGCAAGGAAGAAGCGATCAATGGCCGCTTCTACGAGTTGCTGGTTGCTGAAGGCGGCGAGTATCTGAACGCCGACGGCGAACCCGCTTTCAATTCGGAAGCAGGCGTGCGCGCACTTGACTGGTTCGTCAATCTCTACAAGGCGAAGGCCGTGCCTGCAGGCACCACGAACTATCTGTGGGATGATCTGGGTCAGGGTTTCGCTTCCGGTACGGTTGCCCTCAATCTGGACTGGCCGGGCTGGGCGGCATTCTTCAATGATCCGCAATCCTCCAAGGTTGCCGGCAATGTCGGCGTGAAGGTTCAGCCGAAGGGTTCATCCGGCACGCGCACCGGCTGGTCCGGCCATCACGGTTTCTCCGTCACCGAAAACTGCGACAGCAAGGAAGCGGCTGCTTCGCTTGTTTGGTTCCTGACCAACGAGGACAGCCAGAAGCTTGAGGCCGCTGCAGGCCCACTGCCAACGCGCACCGCCGTGTGGGATTTTGTTGTGCAGGAAGCCGAAGGCGACGCCTACCGACAGGAAGTCCTGAAGGCCTTCCAGGAAGCTGCGGAGCACGCTTTCCCGGTCCCGCAGACACCGTCCTGGATCGAGATCTCCAACGCTGTCTATCCTGAGCTTCAGGCCGCCATTCTCGGCGACAAGTCGTCCAAGGAAGCACTGGATTCGGCTGCCGAAAAGGCAACCGAGATCCTTGAAGACGCCGGCGAGCTTTAGAAAACTCTTCCAGGAACGGGAGGCCTCATGGCCTCCCCACCTCAACGGCGCGTGGCGAAGACGCGCCGTCCTTTTCCGACGCATGCAAGGACGCGACATGAAAAGCTGGCGGCTTCCGGCCCCTTTCCTGCTCCTTCTCCCGACATTCATCGTGCTGGCGGCGGTGGTGGTGATCCCGCTCTTGCTGTCGCTCTATTCGAGCTTCACGCCCTTCCGGCTTACGCGACCGGATTCCATCTGGAATTTCATCGGGCTTCGCAACTATGAGCGGCTCATCACGGATTGGGAGTTCTGGGTGGCCTTCGGGCGCACCGTACTTCTGCTGACGATTGCGCTCAATCTTGAGATGGTGCTCGGTCTTGGCCTTGCCATGCTGGTTGAGAAGGCGACGCGGGGACAGCGTATCCTGCGCACGATCATGATGTTCCCCATGATGTTCTCGCCGATCCTGGTGGGCTTTCAGTTCAAATTCATGTTCAACGACAATGTCGGGCTCGTGAACAACGCGCTGCAGTCGCTTGGACTGACCGATCGCGCCATACCCTGGCTCATCGACGGACAACTCGCCTTCTTCTCGATCCTCGTCGCTGAAGTCTGGTCGTCCACTGCGGTTTTTGCGATCTTCATCCTCTCGGGTCTGATGGCCATGCCGCGGGAGCCGGTGGAAGCAGCCCGCGTGGATGGCTGCACGCCATGGCAGACATTCCGCTATGTCACCTGGCCCTTCATCATGCCCTTCGCCTTCATCGCCATGACAATCCGTTCGCTGGATATCGCGCGCGCCTATGACATCGTGAAGATCATGACCGATGGCGGACCGGCCAAGCGGACCGAGATACTTTGGACGCTGATCGCACGCACCGGCTATTCGGATGCTCGAATGGGTCTTGCCAATGCGATGGCCTATTTCGCGATCTTCCTGTCCATCCTGTTCACGGTGATCTTCTTCCGCAAGCTGGCACAGGCCCGCAACCAGATCGGAGCGGAGTGGTAATCATGGATAGAAATGCTTCACACCGCCTCAAGCGCTCCTTCCTGAAGGCGGGACATCTCATCGGCCTTTTCCTGGCCATGGCCATAATCTGCCTGCCCGGCTTCTGGATCGTTCTGTCGTCCCTGCGCCCCACGGTCGAGATCATGGCAAAACCGCCGGTCTGGATTCCGCGCGAACTCTCCTTCGACGCCTATGTCGCCATGTTCTCCGGCGTCGGTCAGGGCGGCATTCCCGTCATCGAGTATTTCCGCAACTCGCTGGTGATCTCGGTGACTTCCACGGTGATCGCACTCGCCGTCGGCATGGCGGGCGGTTACGCCTTCGCGCGCTATCGCTTCCGCTTCAAGTCGTCGATCTTTCTGGGCTTCATGCTCACGCGCACGGTGCCGGGCATCGCGCTCTCGCTGCCGTTGTTCTACGTCTATGCCAAGCTTGGCATCATCGACACGCATTTCGGCCTGATCATGGCCTATGTGGCCCTAAATGTGCCCTTCACCGTTTGGCTGATCGATGGCTTCTTCAGGCAGGTACCGAAGGATCTGGCGGAGGCTGCCCAGATCGACGGATGCACGCGCTGGCAGGCTTTCTGGCAGGTGGAGTTCCCGCTCGCCAGACCGGGAATCGCATCGGCAGGCATTTTCGCCTTCCTCATTTCCTGGAATGAATTCGCGCTCGCCTCACAGCTTACCCGCTCGACCGACTCAAAGACCTTGCCGGTGGGTCTTCTCGACTACACGGCGGAGTTCACGATTGACTGGCGCGGCATGTGCGCGCTTGCGGTCGTCATGATCATTCCGGCCCTCACACTCACCTTTATCGTCCAGAAACACCTCGTTTCCGGCCTCACCTCCGGCGCGGTGAAAGGATAAGACAATGGCTCCCGTTACACTCAACAAGCTCGTCAAGCGCTACGGCGCAACCCAGGTCGTGCATGGCATCGAACTCGATGTCAGCGACGGCGAGTTCGTGGCCCTTGTCGGCCCCTCCGGATGCGGAAAATCCACGACGCTGCGCATGATTGCGGGGCTGGAGGACATCTCCGACGGCGAGATCCGCATCGGCGGCGATGTGGTCAACGACCTGCCACCGCGCGATCGCAACATCTCGATGGTGTTCCAGTCCTACGCGCTCTACCCGCATATGACGGTGGCGGAAAATATGGGCTTCTCGCTCAAGATCGCCGGCAAAGACCAGAACGAAATCAAGGCGCGTGTGGCGGAGGCCGCCAAAACGCTTGATCTGGAGGAACTGCTTGAACGACGTCCATCGCAGCTTTCCGGCGGTCAGCGCCAGCGGGTTGCCATGGGACGTGCCATCGTGCGCAGTCCGGAAGTCTTTCTTTTCGACGAGCCGCTGTCCAATCTGGACGCAAAGCTGCGCACACAGATGCGCACCGAGATCAAGAAGCTTCATGCCAAGCTGCAGTCCACCGTGATCTATGTGACCCATGATCAGGTGGAAGCCATGACCCTGGCCGACCGCATCGTCATCATGCGCGGCGGCAATATCGAGCAGGTGGGCACGCCCGAAGAAGTGTTCCACCGTCCCGCTTCGCAATTTGTGGCAGGCTTCATCGGCTCCCCGCCCATGAATCTGCGTCCTGCGTCCGTACAGGACGGGAAGCTGGTCTTTGCCTCTGGCGAAACATTGCCGATCCCCGCTCATCTCAAAGCCAATGTAAGGGCCGGGCAGGAAGTGGTTTTCGGTCTGCGGCCGGACGATATCTACCCGACCGGCCACGGTATTCATTCCGGTGAGGCCCATGAGGTTCACCAGATGAGGTGCACCGTCTCCATTACCGAGCCGCTTGGCAATGAAACCCTGGTCTTCGCCGGCTTTGATGGCGTGGAGCTGGTGTCGCGCATGCTCAATCCCCGCCCCCTGAAGCGCGGTGAAGAGGCCGAATTCTCCTTTGACCTTTCACAGGCCCATCTCTTCGACGCCGCGACCGGCAGAAGCGTGAGAACCTGAACATGGCAAGGATCGAGAAAGTCGAACTGCGCATGGTGGACCTTGTCCCCAAGGTTCAGCGCACCGATGCCATCCAGAGCTTTGTCAGCCAGGAAACGCCCATCGTCACCATTACCGATTCCGATGGCGCGGTGGGCACGGGCTATTCCTACACGATCGGCACAGGCGGCTCTTCCGTCATGCGCCTTCTGGCTGATCATCTGGCCCCACGCCTGATCGGGCGCGATGCCGACTGCATCGAGGCTATCTGGCACGAGCTGGAATTCGCCACTCACGCAACGACAATCGGTGCGATTACCGCCATTGCACTGGCTGCAATCGACACCGCCTTGTGGGATCTGCGGGCGAAGAAGCAGAAGCTGCCGCTGTGGAAACTGGCCGGTGGCGCACGTGACCGCGCACCGCTTTACACGACCGAAGGAGGATGGCTGCATATCGAGACCGAAGCGCTCGTGGAGGATGCGCTGCAGGCAAAGGCACAGGGCTTTACCGGCTCCAAAGTCAAGATCGGCAAGCCGACCGGCTCGGAAGACTTCCGCCGCCTGGAAGCCGTTCGTGAGGCCGTCGGTGACGACTACGAGATCATGACCGACTGCAATCAGGGTCTGAGCGTCGATGAAGCGATCCGCCGCGCCGAACGGCTGCGCCCGCTCGATCTGGCATGGCTCGAAGAGCCTCTGCCAGCCGATGACATCGACGGCCATATTCGCCTCAGCCGTTCGACCTCCACGCCGATTGCCGTTGGGGAATCGCTCTACTCGATCCGCCATTTCCGCGAATATATGGCCAAGGGTGCCTGTTCCATCGTGCAGGTTGATGTGGGGCGCATCGGTGGCATCACGCCCTGGCTCAAGGTCGCGCATGCGGCGGAAGCATTCGACATTCCCATCTGCCCGCATTTCCTGATGGAGTTGCATGTCAGCCTTGTCTGTGCCGTGCCCAATGGACGCTATGTCGAGTATATCCCGCAGCTCGACGAGATCACCTCCACCGGCATGAAGGTGGAGAACGGTTTCGCCGTCGCACCCATGGAGCCCGGCATCGGTATCGACTGGGACGAGGACGTGCTGAAGGATCGTGCGATCGGCGAATTCACCACCACGGTCACGCAAGCTGGAGGCTGAGATGGAACGCATGGGAATGGTGATCGGGCTCAACGCCGGGAAGGTCGCCGAATACAAGAAGCTTCACGCGGAAGTTTGGCCGGATGTTCTGGCGATGATTTCCGAATGCAACATCAGGAACTATTCGATCTTCCTGAAGGAGCCGGAGAACCTGCTCTTCGGCTATTGGGAGTATCACGGCACCGACTTCGCCGCCGACGCCGCTAAGATGGCCGCCGACCCCACCACGCAGAAGTGGTGGGACGTATGCATGCCCTGCCAGAAGCCTCTCGATACGCGCAAGGAGGGGGAATGGTGGGCCATGATGGATGAAGTGTTCCATCATGACTGAGTTCGACCCAGGCGCTCTCGCCCAGTCCTGGCCGCTGCCGAAAAGCCCGCGTCCGATCGTCACCTTCGGTGCGGGGTCCATTGTCGGAGACGCGCATTATCCTGCCTATCGCAAGGGCGGCTTCCCGATTGCCGGCCTCTATGATCCGGATCGGGAAAAGGCAGGGAAGCTGGGCGAGCGCTGGAATGTGCAAGCCTTTGCCAGTGCCGAGGAAGCGGCCTCGGTCGAAGGCGCGGTCTTTGATCTCGCCACGCCGCCTTCCCGTCATAGTGATGTTCTGAAAGTCCTGCCGGAGGGAGCGGCAGTGCTGATCCAGAAGCCCATGGGCAGCGATCTGCAGGAAGCAACCCGCATCCTCGAAATCTGTCGAGACAGGAAACTGAAGGCCGCCGTCAATTTCCAGCTTCGCTTCGCACCCATGATGCTGGCGCTGAAAGATGCGGTCGCAAAGGGTTGGCTGGGCGAAGTGGTCGATTTCGATGCCTGGCTTGCGCTTGCAACACCTTGGCAGCTCTGGCCGTTCCTGAAAGGCTTGCCGCGCATCGAAATCGCCATGCACTCCATCCATTATCTGGATCTGGTTCGCCAGCTTCTCGGCGATCCTCGGGGCATCCACGCAAAGAGTATCGGACATCCCAACCACGATGTGGCGCAGACCCGTACCAGTGCCATTCTCGACTATGGCGACACCGTCCGCTGTGCGCTCTCGATCAACCATGATCACGATTTCGGTCGCAGGCACCAGGCCTGCGAATTCCGCATCTGCGGCACCCAGGGCGCGGCCTATGTGCAGCTTGGCGTCAATCTCGATTATCCGCATGGCGAGCCGGATGTACTGCAAATCCGCCCGCGCGGGGCTGACAACTGGATCGACGTCCCTCTCGAGGGCACCTGGTTCCCCGATGCCTTTGTCGGACGCATGGCCAATCTGCAGCGCTTTGCCAGCGGCGAGGATGGCGAACTTGTCAGTTCCGTCGAGGACGCCTGGAAGACAATGGCGCTCGTCGAGGCCGCCTACCGCTCCAGCGCCCAGCCTGCCACATCGATCCCGGAGATACCCTGATGGAAGTCACCACCTATTTCGAGGAATACGAGATCGGCTCCAAGCGCATGAGCTTCGGTCGCACGATCACCGAAACCGACTTTGTTGTTCATGCCGGGCATACGGGCGACTTTTTCCCCCATCACATGGATGCGGAGTTCATGAAGAAATCCGAATTTGGCGGACGCATCGCCCATGGCACGATGATCTTCGCCATCGGGATAGGCCTGACCGCCAATGTTATCAATCCAGTGGCCTTCTCCTATGGCTATGACCGCCTGCGCTTCGTAAAACCCGTATTCATCGGCGACACGATCCGCACCCGGACCACCATTTCGGAAAAGCTGGACGATCCCAGGCGCCCGCAGATGGGCCGCGTGGTGGAGCGTGTCGAAGTGCTAAACCAGAAGGACGAGGTCGTGCTCGTCTGCGATCATATCTACGTGGTGGAGCGCCGCGAAGCGGCTGCCTGAGGGAGTTGAATAATGACATTGAACAACAAGACCGTCCTGATCACGGCTGCGGCGCAGGGCATCGGAAAGGCAAGCGCCTTGGCCTTCGCGAACGCTGGCGCTCGCGTCATCGCAACCGACGTCAACGAAGCTGCGCTGAAGGGTCTGGATGGCACGCAGAATGTCGAAACGCGCCGGCTCGACGTGCTCGAAGATGCGGCAGTGAAGGCGCTTGTGGACGAAATCGGTCAGGTGGATGTGCTGTTCAACTGCGCCGGCGTGGTCCATGGCGGCTCCATCCTCGAGATGAAGGACAGTGATCTGGAATTCGCCTTCGACCTCAATGTCAAAGCCATGATCCGCACCATCCGCGCGGTGCTGCCGGGCATGCTGGAGCGTGAAGACGGCGCCATCATCAACATGTCATCGGTCGCATCCAGCATGAAGGGTGTACCCAACCGTTTTGCCTATGGCACGACCAAGGCTGCCGTTATCGGTCTGACAAAGGCCGTCGCAGCCGATTATGTGGGCCAGGGCATCCGCTGCAACGCGATCTGCCCCGGCACCGTGGACAGCCCCTCCCTGCAGGAACGCCTGCGCGAAACCGGCGACTATGAAACCGCACGCAAGGCCTTCATCGCGCGCCAGCCCATCGGTCGCATCGGTACCGCCGAGGAAATCGCGGATCTCGCCGTCTATCTGGCGACAGCCACCTACACCACCGGCCAGGCCTACGCCATCGACGGCGGCTGGACGATCTGATCCCACACAAGAGAGAATGACATGAAACTGGTACGCTATGGCGCACCGGGCGCCGAAAAGCCCGGCCTGATCGATGCCGGGGGAACGCTTCGCGATCTCTCCGCGCATATCGGCGATGTGGCTGGTGAGGCACTTGCCCCTGAACGGCTCGCCGAACTGGCGAAACTCGATGCAGGCACCCTTCCCGCGGTCGAAGGCAATCCGCGATATGGCGCCTGCGTCTCCGGCACCGGCAAATTCATCTGCATCGGTCTCAACTATGCCGATCACGCCGAGGAATCCGGCATGGCCGTTCCTTCCGAACCGGTCATCTTCATGAAAGCCACCTCGGCCATTTGCGGCCCTAATGACGATGTCATCATTCCGCGCGATTCCAAGAAGACCGACTGGGAAGTCGAGCTTGGCGTGGTGATCGGCAAGACCGCGAAATATGTGAGCGAGGAAGAAGCGCTCGATTATGTCGCGGGATATTGCGTCTGCCACGACGTTTCCGAACGCGCTTTCCAGATCGAGCATCAGGGCCAGTGGACGAAAGGCAAATCGGCTGACACTTTCGGCCCCACCGGCCCATGGCTCGTAACCAAGGATGAAGTCGCCGATCCGCAGAATCTCGACATGTGGCTGAAGGTCAATGGCGAAACCATGCAGGACGGTTCAACCAGGACCATGGTCTACGGTGTCGCCCATCTCGTCTCCTATCTGTCGCGCTTCATGTCGCTGCGTCCCGGCGACATCATTTCCACCGGCACACCGCCTGGCGTCGGCATGGGCATGAAGCCCCCGCGCTATCTGAAGGCAGGCGATGTGGTCGAGTTGGGCATCGAGGGCCTTGGCAGCCAGAAACAGACCTGCGTCAACGACGCCTGAGACAAGAGGCAGCCTGTGACTCGCATTACCAATCTCAAGACCTTCGATCTGCGTTTCCCGACGTCGCAGTCGCTTGACGGCTCCGATGCGATGAATCCGGATCCCGACTATTCCGCCGCCTATGTGGTGCTGGAGACGGACGAGCCGGGGCTTGAGGGTCACGGGCTGACCTTCACGATCGGCCGCGGCAACGAGATTTGCTGCGCGGCCATCGAGGCCATGCACCATCTGGTCGTTGGACTGGAACTCGACTGGATCAGGCAGGATCCCGGCCGTTTCTGGCGCCATGTCACCGGCGACAGCCAGCTGCGCTGGATCGGCCCGGACAAGGGCGCGATGCATCTGGCAACGGGTGCGGTGGTCAATGCCGTCTGGGACCTATGGGCCAAGGCCGAGGGCAAGCCTGTATGGCGTCTGGTGGGCGACATGTCGCCTGAAGAGATCGTCGACATTGTCGATTTCCGCTATCTGACGGATGCCATCACCCGCGAGGAAGCGCTGGGTATCCTGAAAAGGGCCGAGGCCGGGAAGGCCGAGCGCATCGCCCAGCTCGAGGCGGAGGGCTATCCTTGCTACACCACCTCTGCGGGCTGGCTCGGTTATCCGGACGAGAAACTTCGCCGGCTCTGCCAGGAAGCCGTTGATGCCGGCTTCGATCATGTGAAACTGAAAGTCGGACGCGATCTTGAAGATGACAAACGGCGTCTGGCCATTGCGCGCGAGGTGCTCGGGCCTGACCGCTACCTCATGATCGATGCCAATCAGGTCTGGGAGGTCGGACAGGCGATCGACTGGCTGAAGGAGCTTTCATTCGCCAAGCCCTACTTCATCGAGGAGCCAACCAGCCCCGACGACATAGCCGGACACCGCAGGATCCGGGAAGCCGTTGCCCCGATGAAGGTCGCAACCGGCGAGATGTGCCAGAACCGCATCATGTTCAAGCAGTTCATCACCGGAGGCGCGATCGATGTGGTGCAGATCGATTCCTGCCGGATGGGCGGGCTCAACGAGGTTCTGGCGGTCTTGCTGATGGCGGCGAAATACGACCTTCCGATCTGGCCGCATGCGGGCGGCGTGGGTCTTTGCGAATATGTGCAGCATCTCTCCATGATCGACTTCATCGCGGTCTCGGGAACGAGAGAGGGTCGCGTCATCGAATATGTCGATCACCTGCACGAGCATTTCCTCGACCCGTGCGTGATCCGGAATGCAAGCTACATGCCACCAGAAATGCCTGGTTTCTCGATCCAGATGAAGCAGGCTTCCGTCGAGGCCTATCGCGTCGCCGACGGATGATTCTGCGGACCTGAGCGACAGACGGGCCGCCAACTTCTTCAGCGTGCCGGGCCCGTGCTGCTTTCGCGGCGCATCACTTCGAAACCGAGATCGACGACGCGCTCTTCGGGGCGGTCGTCCTCGATTGCGCGGATCAGCATGTCGATGCCCTCGCGCCCCATCCTTTCGCGATGCGTGCGCAGGCTGGTCAGGGAGGGACAGGCGGACGCCATCATCTCGAGATCATTGAACCCGCAGACGCCAAGCGCGTGCGGCACTGCGATATTGCGCCTTTGCGCTTCGAACAGAACGCCGAGCGCGATATCGTCATTGTTGCAGAAGACAGCATCCACGTCAGGCCTGCGGGAAACGAGTTCGCCGAACAACCAGCCGCCGAGGGTCACCGAAGATGAACGCGGCGTGGTGACGATCAGGTCGGCGTCTTCGCCCAGCCCGTATTGTTTCAGCGCGTCCTGATATCCCTGCAGGCGGCGCTGTGTGCGCGGGTCCATCCGCGCGCCCAGAAAGGCGATCCGCCGATAACCGGCTTCGGCCAGATGCGCGACCGCTGCCTTCGCTCCTTCGCGATGAGAAAATCCCACCATCATGTCCACGGGGTCGGGTCCAGTCTCCATGATCTGCACGACGGGGCAATTGGCGTTTTCCAGAATTGCGCGCGTGGCCGGCGACTGGTCGATGCCAGAGACGATGAGCCCCGCCGGTCGCTGGCTGAGAAAGATGCGTAGAAGGTTTTCTTCTTCCAGAACCGAATAGCGCGTATTGCCCAGCTGAAGGTGATAGCGCGTGCCATCAAGCGCGTCATAGATCCCGCGCAACACGTCCGAGAACACATTGTTGGTGACAGAGGGGATCAGCACGCCGATGACATTGGTGTGGCGCGAGGCAAGTGCTCGGGCGGCCATGTCGGGTGCATAGCCAAGCTTGCGCACGGCGGCATCGATGCGCTCCATCGTTGCCTTCGACACCTGCTCCGGATCGCGCAGCGCGCGTGATACCGTGATAGCGCTGACATCGGCCTCACGTGCCACTTCCGCAAGCGTCACACGCCCTGATCTTCTGGCCTTGCGCATCTCTTCTCCTCGCCCGCGCCTGTCATAGTTGGCGAAATAGTGATTGACAATGTTAGCGCTAACATGATGTATCACCCGCCGGAGGAGAAAGTCCCAGTGCCAGAACAGACATCCATGACCGATCGGCTTGAAAACCCGGCGCTCAACGGCCCGCGCTACATCATTTTCATGGGTGTATGCGGTGTCGGCAAAAGCACCGTCGCCAAGGCCGTGGCCGATGCGCTTCCCGCACGCTTTCTGGAAGCTGACGGCTTTCATCCCAGGGAAAATGTGGAATCCATGGCGGCTGGCCGTCCCTTGAATGACGAGCAACGCTGGCCCTGGCTTTCCATTCTGTGCCAGGCTGCAGTCGAGGAGCAGGCAAAGACGGGCATGGCGGTCACGATTGCCTGCTCGGCACTGAAGCGGCGCTACCGCGACTTCATGCGCGAGAAACTGGGTGGAGAAACGCTCTTCATCCATCTCGACGCCGACAGAGACGTCATTTTCGAGCGGCTCACCAGCAGACCCGGCCACTTCATGCCACCGGCGCTCCTGGACAGCCAGCTCGCAGATCTTGAGGCACCAACAGGCGAGGCCGGCTGCCATCGCCTTGATGTCTCGGAAAACCGGGCACGCGTGGTCGAGCGCGCCCTTGTCCTCTGCCGTCAGGCAGAAAAAGCCGCGTCTGGCAGCGCGGTTCAGACCGAAGATTCTTGAAACGGAGGAAATCATGCTGAAGACATTCGCCAAGCTGTGTGCCGCAACAGGTATCGCAGCCATCATTTCCGGGGCGGCTTTCGCTCAGGAACATACCTTCAAGTTCCAGTCGTCCGATCCGGCTGGCAACCCGAATTTCGAACTGCAGAAGGGCTGGGCCGAGAATGTTGCGGAAGCGACTGACGGCAAGGTCAAGATCGAGCTTCTGCCGGTCGGCTCCATCGTCGAGCATCAGGAAACGCAGGATGCGATTGCCGCCGGCATTCTCGACGGCCACATCACCGACACATCCTATTTCGCCGGCAAGGATGCTGCCTTCGGCCTCATCGCCAACCCGGTCGGTGCCTGGTCCTCACCGCAGCAGATGTTCGACTTCATGAACGAGGGCGGCGGCAAGGAGCTGATGAACGAGCTTCTCAACCCCTATGGTCTGCAGTTCATTGGCGCGACCACGCCGGGTCTTGAAGCATTCGTGTCGGCCGTGCCGCTTGATGGCGTTGACGATCTCAAGGGCGTGAAAATGCGTGCGCCGGAAGGCCTCGTGCAGCAGGTGTTTGCCGCAGCAGGTGCAGCACCGGTCAACCTGCCGGGCTCGGAAGTCTTCACCTCGCTCGACAAGGGCGTGATCGAAGCTGCCGACTACTCGGTCTTCTCGACCAACCAGGCGCAGGGCCTGCATGACGTCGCCCCGCATCCGGTCTATCCGGGCTTCCACTCCATGCCGCTCGTCGAAGTCTCGATGAACAAGCAGAAATGGGATGCGCTGCCGGAAGACCTGCAGGCAACTCTGGAACAGACCGTCCGCGACTTCGCCCAGCACCAGGTCAAGACGCTTTCCGAAGCTGACGAAAAGGCTGTTGCGCAAGCCAAGGAAGGTGGCGAGATCACCGTCCACAACTGGTCTGATGAAGAGCGCGCCAAGTTCCGCTCCATCGCCACGGGCGAGTGGGAAAAGGTTGCCGGCCGCTCTGCCAATGCGCAGAAGGTGTATGACACCCTCACCGGTTACCTCAAGGAAAAGGGCCTGGTCGAGTAAGGCTCAGGGCATCACCGCCGGTCAGCAATGGCCGGCGGTGTCTTATTGATGCTGCGCGATGGACGCGAGGAGATCGGGCGTGGAAAACAAGGACGAAGTCCTGGCCGTGGAAGCGGTGACAGGCGAGAAACGCAAGGCCATTGCCGAAGCCGGCATTCTTGGCAACATCATTGATCGCGTGGGGCTGGTCTTCGCGCTTTGCTTCATTGTCTCGATGAGCATTCTCATTCTCGAGATCTTCATGCGCTATGTGCTCAATTCGCCAACGCTTTGGGCGCATGAGACGACCATTTTCCTCTGCGCCATCGCCTTCATCTATGGCGGTGTCTACTGCGCGGCACATGACCGCCATATCCGCGTGGTCCTGATCTACGACATGGTCGGCCCGAAAATGCGCCGCATGCTCGATGTCGTCATCTCTCTGGTCTGCTTCTTCTCCGCCGCGTTCTTCGCCTATGCCTCCTGGCTCATGGTTGCGCGGTCGGTCTGGTCACCCGATGGTGCCATCCGGCTGGAACGCACGGGCAGCGCCTGGAACCCGCCCTATCCTGCACTCCTGAAGCTCTTCATGCTGGCCATGCTCCTCGTCTTGGCAGTGCAGTTCATCATCCTTGCCTATAACTACGCGCGCAAGCCGCAGCGCTGAGGGGGCTAGAGCTTTATGTTGGAACTTTCCGCTCTCGGCATCGAATATGGCACGCTTGTCATGTTCGCCATGCTGCTGGGCATGCTGCTCACCGGCATGCCGCTTGCATTCGTCACGCTCTTCGTCGCGCTGTTTTTCGCGCTTGGCTGGTTCGGCCCCATGGCCGTGCCGCTGATCACCAGCCGCGTCTATTCCTTCGTCTCCTCCTTCGTCTTCGTCTCGGTGCCCATGTTCGTGCTGATGGCGGCGATCCTCGACCGGTCGGGAATTGCGCGTGACCTGTTTGATGCGATGCGTCTCATCGGCGGTCGGTTGCGCGGCGGCGTGGCCGTGCAGACAATCTTCGTTGCTGTGATTCTGGCTGCCATGAGCGGCATCATTGGCGGCGAGATCGTTCTTCTGGGGCTCATCGCGTTGCCGCAGATGCTGCGCCTTGGCTACGACCGCAATCTTGCGATCGGCGTTGTGTGCGCGGGCGGTGCGCTGGGCACCATGGTGCCGCCATCCATTGTTCTGATCATCTACGGCCTGACCGCCAATGTCTCCATCGGCGAACTCTTCACCTCGGCCTTCCTGCCGGGCCTGATGTTGGCCGGTTTCTATGTGGCCTATGTGCTGATCCGCTCCTATCTGAACCCCTCCATGGCTCCCATCCCCGAAGAGGATGAGGGAAGCTATCGCGAGCGGTTGAAGCTGCTCAAGGGCCTGGTCCTGCCGGTGATGGTGGTGATCTTCGTGCTCGGCTCCATCTATGGCGGCATCGCATCGGTCACCGAGGCGTCGGCCGTCGGTGTTGCCGGCGTGATCCTGTCGACCGCCATTCGCGGCGAGCTCAACCTCGAACTCATCAAGGGCGCGGTCCTGCAGACGCTGTCCACCTGCGGCATGATCGTCTGGATCGGCATCGGCGCAAGTGCCCTCGTCGGCGTCTTCAACCTGATGGGCGGCATCAATTTCGTCTCCGCGCTGATCACCGGCATTTCCGACAATCCGACCATCGTCCTGCTGTTCATGATGCTGATCCTGTTCGTGCTCGGCATGTTCCTGGACTGGGTGGGCATTGCGCTCCTGACCATGCCGATCTTCGTGCCGATCATCGTCGAGCTTGGCTATGATCCGGTATGGTTCGGCGTGCTGTTCTGCATGAACATGCAGGTCTCGTTCCTGTCGCCGCCCTTCGGTCCGGCCGCCTTTTATCTGAAAAGCGTGGCCCCGCCGGAAATCTCGCTTGGCGACATCTTCAAATCACTGATGCCATTCATCGCATTGCAGATACTGGCAGTGGCAATTCTCATCGCCTTCCCCGGCATCACCGGTCGATAGGCGGAAAAAATCCGGGCGGCGCGGCAGACCTGCGCCGCCCTTCTTTTTGGGTCACCCGCTTTTCCAGGCCCTGCGACATTGCGTACATCCACGTTTATACATTCCATATACGTCCGGCTGTCGCCGCAACACACCTTCCCCGGACACAAGAATTTCAATTTTTACGTGCAGTTCCGCAACGGCATGATTTCGCGGATATTTTTCCGTTCTGTACCACCCCAACGCCCTGTTCCATCGCACAACTGCGCCTCATATGCCCCTTGCCATCATCCCGTCGATAAGCAGGTGCGAACAGCCTGCGACATCCCCCTGCGACAGTCCTGCAGATTGCACTCGCGTGAAAGATGTATATTTGCTTGGTGCATTATGACTGGCAAAGCACTGTTTGCTGAAAGACCAGTCGTCCGACTTCTAGCCAGAGCGCCGATTTTGAAGCTCGCAGCGGGAGGCGGGGCCCCTGAAGGGATCATTTTTGAAAAGTAATTGGTTCGAGGAACTGTTTGTAAAATGATACGAGTTGAGATTCAAAGCGCGGCCGGCAATACGGTTCGCGAACTCACTTCCGCGCGTTCGGCGCTGAAAGTGGCCACTGCCGATCGCATTGCGCTCGGCGTTCAGATCGACAGTGTCGCGCAATATCTTCGCGACGGCAACGACCTGGTCATCACTCTTGTCGATGGACGCCAGGTCATTCTCCAGGATTATTTCCTGGACGATGCCAATGGCATCCCTGAGCTCTTTCTTGCTGATACCAATGCAAATGGCGAACTCGTCTATGTGGAAGTGACCTTCAGTGAAGCTGCTGACGGCACGCTTGTTGCTTCCTATGGCGCAGGCGCTGCTGCCGGTGGCCTTGGCTTTCTTCCGATCGCACTTCTGGGCGGACTTGCAGCCGCAGGCATTGCCGCTGCAGCTTCCGGCTCGGATGGTGACGGCAATGGCGGTCCCGGCGATGGTGACAATGGCGACGGTGATAATGGCGGCGGCGGCAAGCCGGAGCAGCCCGAGCTGATCAAGAAAGGTATTACCGAATTTACCGGTACTGCGCAGCCCGGCTACAAGGTCATCGCCGAGAATGACGATGGCGAAGAGCTCGGCACGGCGATCGCCGATGATGACGGCAACTGGGTCATCCCCTTCGACCCGCCGCTGCCGCCTGATGAAAACGTAACGATCATTGTCGAAGGCCCAACGGGCGAAACGTCCGATCCGATCACGGTGCCTGCTGACGGCACGCCACCCGATGCACCGGAAGTCGATGAGCACAATGGTGACCGCGTGACCGGTACGACCGAGCCTGGCGCGACCGTCATCGCACGCGACAGCAACGGCACCCCGGTTGGTTCGGCCATTGCCGATGAAGACGGCAACTATGTCATCGATTTCGACCCGCCGCTGCGCGACGGCACCGAAGTCGAGGTGACCGCGACGGATACGAACGGCAACGAGTCCGATCCAACCCCCGTCATCATTGACGCCAACCCTCCGGGTGCGCCGGACTACATTTCCTACAACCCGGACCTGATCTCCGGTGAGATCGGTGACGATGATGCCAAGGAAGTCGAGATCACGCTTCCCGATGGCACCAAGGTCACTGTGCCGGTGGAAGATGGAAAGTTCGAATACGAGCCCAACCCGCCGCTCAACGATGGTGATGTCGTAGACGTTGAAGTCATCGACAATGCCGGCAACCGTTCGCCTGCGGACGAGCTGGTGATCGACGGCATTGCGCCGGATACACCGGTCCTGACAAAGCAGAGCGGCACGGAAGTTGCCGGTGAAGCCGAGCCGGGTTCCACGGTTACTGTGCGCGATCAGAACGGCAATGTTCTGGGCTCCGCGGTTGCCGACGAAAACGGCAACTTCACCGTTCCCCTGTCGCCTCAGCCCCCGCATGGCACTCCGATCAGCGTTGTCGCGGAAGATGACGCCGGCAATGTTTCGGACCCGGCAAATGGCACGATTGATGCCATGGCGCCCGATGCACCGATCCTCGAACAGCAGAACGGTTCCCAGGTGACTGGTGAAGCCGAAGCCGGCGCAACCGTCACCGTACGTGATCAGAACGGGAATGTCCTGGGTTCGGCAGTCGCCGACGAAAACGGCAACTTCGTTGTCGAATTGTCGCCAAAGCCTGCCCATGGCACACCGATCTCGGTTGTCGCTGAAGATAGCAATGGCAATGTGTCCGACCCGGCAAATGGCGTGATCGATGCGATGGCGCCGGATAACCCTGTCGTGGAAAAGCACAACGCCAATGAAGTGACCGGCACGGCCGAGCCCGGCTCGACGGTGACCGTGCGCGACGGCAATGGCAATGTGCTGGGTACGGCAATCGCCGATCCGTCCACGGGCGAATATGCAGTCGAACTCTCCCCGCCTGCCGCTAACGGCACCCGCATCGAGGTGACCGCAACGGATACGAACGGCAACGAGTCCGATCCCACCAATGGCGTGATCGATGCCGTTGCTCCGGAGCAGCCGAATGTCACCGCCTATAATGCGTCGGAGATCGCCGGTGACGGCGCGGAAGCCGGCACCATCATCACGGCAACCGACAGCATGGGCACTGTTGTGGGCTCCGCCACGGTCAATCCGGACGGCACCTACTCCATCACGCCGACGCGTCCGCTTGCCGATGGCGAAACCATCGACCTGACACTCGAAGATGCGGCCGGCAACGTTTCCGTGCCGAAGGAAGTCGTCATCGATGCCATCGCACCCGATCAGCCGGATCTGACTGCCTACAATGGCAACGAGGTTTCCGGTACGGTAGAAGCCGGTGCAACTGTCGAGATGTTTGATGAGAACGGCAATCTAGTCGGTACGGCACAGCTTGGCCCGGATCAGACGGAATTCAGCTTCACCGGAAACTTCCAGGACAACCAGAAGGTCTATCTGCGGGTAACCGATGCTGCCGGTAATTCCAGTGAAGATCTTGAGGTCATCATCGACGACATTCCGATCGGCCCGCCGACCGCTGTAGCTTCTGCATTCGCCGCAGAGGAACTTGCCGAGGAAGCCACGTCCGAAACTGAAATGATGTCGCGTGCTGCTCTCACCGAGAACACTGAAGACAATGACGGCTTTGCCACCTTGTCCAACGACATACAGCGCGATGATTTCCAGATCCCGGAGCCTCTTTCCCTTCTGGAAACCTATAATAGCGGTCGCATCAGCGGCCACGCGCTGGAAGGCAATGATCCCGACCGACCCGAGGCGGATGCCACGATCTATATCTATGATCCGGATATGCCTGGTTTCGATGCCGACAATCTCGATCCGTCCGAGGCCATCGCTTCCGCGACCACCGATGAGAACGGCTTCTACGAGATGATCTTCGAGGGAGCGGATCGCCTGCCTCACGGCAAGACCCTCTTCGGGAACGCGGTGGACAAGGCCGGAAACGAGACCAAGTTCGGCTTCATTGTTGATGATGCCGCGCCTGAATTCGAGGTTCTGACCAACTATCCCTACGAGCTCACTTTCGAGAGCGAGCCCGGTAGTGATGTCGAGCTGCGTGACGAAACTGGCCAGCTCCTGGGTACGGCAACCGTGGGTTCTGACGGCCTCTACCGCTTCGAATTCCCCAACGAGGTGGAAGCCGGCAAAGAGTTCACGCTTGTTGCTCGTGACAAGGCGGGCAACTTCAGCGAGACGGATGTGAGCATCATCGACGCGCCGCTCAATCATTACGTCCCGCCGGTCATGGGCACACGTACCGTGCGCAAGATCGTGGAGACCTTCAAGAAGGGCACCTGGCACAGTCACGGCAAGAACTCGTTCCTGCTTCTTGGTGATCACCACCACTACGCGAATGTCACCGAGACCTATGTCAAGGAACCGGCCAAGCACACGCATGAGCCGGTGCCGTATGAAGGTGAAGCCGAATCCGTGGTTGCGCTGGATGACAATGGCAGCCCGATCAACCCGCCGATCGACAGCCCGGCAATCGCACCCGATGCGTTTGATCTGGCTTCGTTCGACAACGAGATCGAGCAGGTGATCGAAGCGGATATCGCTTCGGAAACCGAAAGCCTTGTGGAAGCGGCAGAGGCTGAGGCGGAAGCTCTCGAGCTGGATGCGGCTGAGGATGACCAGCTCGAGATCATCGACGAGGTTGATGGCGAGGTGGTTGAAGCTGAAGGCGCTTCCGATGCTGATGCATCCGAGGAAACGCCTGAGAATGCCGCCGAGCCGGATTCGGCGGAAGTCGAGATCGATGATCTCGAGATCGAGACCAGCGGCAGCGCTTCGGACTCGATGCAGTGGATCGAGACCCAGAAGAACGATCTCTCCTGATCCCTGCCGGGGGGCGGCAGTCATTGACTGCCCCCAACCCTTCCGGCGGGCCTGCCCGCCGGAGGGTATTTGATTGAAGCTCTATTTTTGAGGGTATTTGAATGACTGATTTCAGCAATGACATTCTGCGCGATGAAAGCGCATCCAACCGTGATGACGGCCGCAACACCAGCAATGTTGCCACGGTTGCGGTAACCTTCCCGGTCCGCGAGGACCTGGCCGAAACCGCACCTGTCGAGGATGGAAAGCCTGTCTCCAAGGACGCCCCGAAGGACGACGACGTGAAGGCTGAGGCAAGGCCTGCACCGGAAAAGGCCGACAAGGACGCTTCCGCAGAGCTGCCGCAGAAGGACATGCGCGACGAACAGGCTGCTTCCGAGCAGCAGCGTCCGGATGCCCCTGCAGATGCCGCTCGCGATGCAGCCGCCGAGCAGGTCGCCGATCCCGTCGCATCCGAGGATGCGGCCAAAGCTGGCGATGCGTCTTCAAACCGTGACGCTTCAAACGAAGACTCCGCAGTATTCGAACTGGGCGACGACTTCCAGATCCCGGAGCCTCGCGAGTTCGTGGAAACCTACAACGCACGCGAAGTCAGCGGCGAAGTGGGTGAAGCCGGCATCATCTATCTCTTCGAGATCGGCGATTACGACTTCAACAATTTCGATCCTTCCCTGGCCATCGGTTCGGCGGTCGTCGGTTCGGATTTCCATTGGTCGATCACCGAGTTCCGTGGCTACCCGAATGGTCTTCCGGAAGATCGCCAGTTCGATGTCGTGGGACAGGATGCTGCGGGCAACCTGCCCAACCCCGACAACCCGAACCATTTCATTCCGCGTGTGACCATCGATGCGACACCGCCGGATATCGAGGTTCTGACCTCACTCACCTATGAGCTCACCTTCGAATCCGAGCCGGGTTCCGACATCGAGCTGCGTGATGCGAATGGTCAGGTTCTGGCCATCGGCAAGGTGGGCGATGACGGCCTTTTCCGCTTCGATCTGTCGAAGAACCCGGTCGAGGTTGGCACGAGGTTCCAGGTAGTCACGCGCGATGAAGCCGGTAATTTCGCCGAGCAGAATTTCGTCGCCGAAGAGCCCCCGCTCAACTATCGCCCGCCGCAGGAATATGAGTGGCGCACCGTACGCACCGGCCAGTATCGCTGGGAAAAGTGGTGGGGCAACAGGCTTGTCGCACACACAGGTCCGGCCAACTGGCTAACGGATCTGGTTTATGGCGCGAAGAGCTGGCTTGGCTGGCGCAAGGCTGCCATCACAAAGCGAGAGAAGGTCGCCCTGCCCCGTCCGCCGGCGGAGCACCGCCCCGAGCCTTATGAAGGCGAGAACCAGGAAGCGGTTCTGCTGGATGATAACGGTAACCCGATCAACCCGCCATTCCCGCCGGCTGTGGCCAGCTCGGACGAGTTGGACATCATGGCGGCACTCGGCACGGAGACCGAAAGCCTGCTCGAAGAAGCTCCGACTGATCTTGGCAACACTTCGGCTGATGATGAGGAGCTTCTCCTCGACGATCAGCAGGATGAAGAGCTCGAGATTGCCGATGAGCAGGTTGAGAACACCGTCGAAGAGGATGCAGAACTGGTAGCCGCGGAAAACGGCGAGGCAGCATCCGGCGAGGGTGAAGAGCCCGTGGCCGGTGAAGAACAGGTCGCCGCATCGGAAGAAGACGTCGACGACGAACAGACTGCTGCCGATGAGGCTGCGGAAACTCCGGTCGAAGCCGAAGCGGAAGAAACTGCCGAGGTCGAGGACAATGACGATGACAATGTCGTCACCGTCGAAGTGACCTTCCCGCATTCCGATCCGTTCATGGACAGCCAGAACCACAATCTCGGTGCCTGAGGCGCCGGCCAGTGGAAATCGCGATCAGGGGCGGTGCGAATGCATCGCCCCTTTTCCGCCCTGAGCAACATTCCCTCCTTATTGGTGGAGAAGCGAATATGCGGGCATCCTTGCCTCGGCATGATTTTGCCACTGCGGGTTTTTCCCGCAGCAAGACCGCTTGTTGCTTGTATGTAATTTTATCGCCCGAGTTCATTGCATCACGTGCCGGCGTAGCGCCTGTTCCGCATGTTTCTCGTCTGAAGGCTCAGTCTGTTTGCGATCAGTCGGCGCAAACGGTGTGGAAGGCCATTGCTTCATCCACGCCTTCGAGATGGATCACCATGTTGCCCAGGAAAATTCATTTCACCTATTCGCTCGCGCTCCTTTTCATCACCGGTTGCTCCTTCAACAGCACGCGATACGCGGCGGAAACCTCAAACGCCCCGCAGCGACTTGCAGCAGCAAGCCCGCTGCCCGCGCCGTCTGCTCCAGGTCAGACCGCAAGGCCTGCCCCACGCCCGGTCAGGCAGGAGCAACAGCAGGTCGCCAGCACCACGCAAAACGGCGAACCGCAGTTGCGGCGTGTTCGACGTGTCGACGGAATTCAGGCCAATTTCCCGCTCCCCGGCAGCGAGATACTGCGGCCCTATGTGCAGGCAGCGCTTGAGCGATCTTCGGAATCGCGATCCGCGGAACTCGCATTGCAGAGCCGCGAGGCGGAAGTCTCGGCTGCGCGCGCCGGTTATTTCCCGACTTTCTCCTCACAGATTCAATATGCAGTAGCGGATTCTCGCGACGGTGACCGGGAGGCAGAAGGAGAAATCAGCGCCAATCAGCCGATCTTCGACTGGGGTGCGGTGAAGACCCAGGTGCTTCGCTCGCAGGAAGAAGCCAATTCGGCACGCTTCACACTCGTCCAGCGCAAGGAAGAAGCCGCGCTGCAGGCCGTGCAGGCCTATATCGACGTTCATCATGCCGAAAGGCGGATCAAGGTTGCCGAGGAAAACATCACCGCGCTTCAGCGCATCTTCAACCTTGCCGAACGCCGCCTTGAAGCCGGTGCCAGCGACACCAGCGAGCGCGACCTGGTCGGCCTGACGCTTGATCAGGCGCGTTCGGAGCTTGAGGACCAGCGCTCGCAGCTCAACCGTGCCCGCACCACCTTCCGCCTGCGGGTCGGGCGGGACGTGCAGAACACGACGGCCCTGCGCTACGACCCCGCCGTCTTTGCCACATCGAATGTCGATCTTCTCGCCTCCAACGCCCCGAGCGTACGTGCCCGCTCGCGCGAAGCCGCCGCGCTCGATCTGTCTGCGCGCGAGGCAGAACTTGAGCTTCTGCCGCGGCTGAACGCACGCGGCGTGCTGAATGCCAATGACGATCTCTCCGATATCGATACGAGGCTCTTGTTCGAGATGCGTGGTCCGACCTCGGTCGGCCTTGGCACCTTCCGAAGGGTGGAGGCACGTCGCCAGTCGGCAGCCGCCAGCCGTTTCGAGGCGGAAGCGCAGCGTGAGGAACTGGTGCGCCGCGTGCGCGAGCAGTCCCAGCGCCTTCCCTACATCTCCAACCAGATCACGATCCTCGACGACCAGATCGCCCGCGCGGAAGCGGTTCGTGACACCTATGAACAGCAATTTGTCGCTGCCGACCGCGCCGTCGCGGACATCCTGACGGCTCAAAGCAAGGTGCATGAACTGCAGGGTCAGAAGGAAGACATGCTGCGCGAGCGGCTCCTCTACCAGTACCAGACATTGAGCGATCTGGGGCTGCTGCGTGCCGCGGTCGGCCTTCATGTCGAACAGTAGCAGCAACAGCAAAACGCGTATCAACACCGTGTCGGGAGTGCGGAAATGACAGGTTCAGAGGAGATGGGCGCCGGTATTGCCGAAGACCCGGTCGTAGCGCGCAGAATGTTTGCGTCGGCGGATCACATACTCAACGGCGTCGCGTTGCTTTGCCGGCTGAACAATCGTGACCTCTCGGAGGAGGCGCTGAAGACGGGCCTGCCGCTGGTTGATGGAAAGCTGACACTGGAGCTGGTTCCCCGCGCCATGCGCCGCGCGGGGTTGCAGGGTCACGTCACCACGGCAACGCTTGGTGAAATCCACAAGGATCTGCTGCCGGTTCTCATCCTGCTTGAAGACGGCAGCACATGTGCCGTCACCGACCGCATGGAGGATGATTTCCGCATCATCCGTCCCGAGCTGGACGAGCACACGGTGACCTATTCGCATGACGAGCTCGCCGCTCTTTTCGGAGGCACGGTCATCTATGCCGGTGCGCGCGATGTCATTGACGGCCGCGCGGATGACATCACCGTACCCGATCAAGGCCACTGGCTGTGGCGCAATGTGCGGGCGAATTCAACCGGTTTCACCGAGGTCGGCCTTGCCGCGGCACTTGCCAATCTTCTGGCGGTGGTCTCAGCGCTTTTTGCCATGCAGGTCTATGACCGGGTGATCCCAAATTTCGCCTTCTCCACACTTTGGGTTCTGGCCATCGGCGTCTGTGTGGCCATCGTCTTCGAAGCCATGCTGCGCACGGTGCGCTCGCATCTCATGGACAAGATTGGCCGCTCCATCGACATGCGCATTTCCGCCGAGCTTTTCGAGCATGTGATGAACGTGCAATGCGCCGCCCGCCCGCGTTCCAACGGTGCCTTCATCAACCAGGTGCGCGAGGTGGAGGCGGTGCGCGAATTCTTCACCTCCACCACCATCGGTGCGATCAGCGATCTGCCATTCGTGCTTCTCTTTCTTTTCGTGATGTGGACCATCGGCGGGCCGCTGGCGCTCGTTCTCATGATCGCCATTCCCGTCATCATCGGCGCCGGTTTCCTGGCGCAGGTGCCGCTCGCGAAACTGTCCAAGAACCATCACAAGGAAGCCTCCATCCGCAATGGCATCCTCATCGAGGCTGTCTCCAATCCCGAAACGGTGAAGGCCTATCAGGGCGAAGCCGGTTTCCAGCGGCTTTGGGAGGAATACAACCAGCTTCTGGTGAAGAACTCCATCAAGCAGCGCTCGCTGGGCTCCAGCCTCACCTATCTGGCGACTTCCGTGCAGCAGCTTTCCTATGTCTTCGTCATCGTCGCCGGTGTCTATCTGGTGCAGGCGGGTTCGATCTCCGTGGGCGCACTCATTGCCGCCTCCATCCTCTCATCGCGCACCATCGCACCCCTGGGCCAGCTATCCGCGATCTTTGCCCGCTGGCAGCAAATGAAGACCTCGCTGACTGGCCTCAACAAGGTCATGCAGCTTCCCGTCGACCGCCCACGCGGTCGTCAATTCGTCTCCCGACCTGCCCTTGAAGGCTCTTACGAATTCGTCGAGACGAAATTCACCTATGGCAAGGACGAGGCGACTGTTCTCGACATTCCGAAGCTTGAGATCGAGGGTGGAGATGCCGTCGCACTGCTCGGCAACAACGGTGCAGGAAAATCGACAATCCTGAAGCTCATGTCGGGCCTTTATTTCCCATCCTCGGGCAATCTCAATCTCGACGGCACCGATATCCGCCAGATCGACCCCTCGGATATCCGCCGTCAGATCGGCTATTTCCCGCAGGAAATCTCGCTCTTCTTTGGCACGCTGCGCTCCAACCTCTCCTTCGGGCTTGGGCATGTCAGTGACGAGGAGATGCTTGCCGCGCTGGAATTTGCCGGTGCGGAAAATCTCGTGCGCCGCCACGCCAAGGGGCTCGACCGCCCCATAGGGGAAGGCGGCAAGGGCCTGTCAGGCGGGCAGCGCCAGTCGGTCGGTCTGGCGCGTCTTTGGCTGCGCGATCCGCGCATCGTTTTGATGGACGAACCCACAGCGGCCATGGATCAGGCGACCGAGACCAGGGTCATCAACAATATGGAGAACTGGCTCGCCGGGCGGACACTGATCGTCGCAACCCATCGCCAGCCAATCCTGCGTCTTGTCAACAAGGCGCTCGTCATGCGCGGCGGCAAGGTAACGGCCTTTGGCCCGCGCGATGAAATCCTGAACAAGCATACGGGCAACAAGCGCACCCGCACCGCGCCGCGCGGCGATGCGACACCGCAGCTTGCCACCCCTGTTGGTACGACGGAGTAGGACCATGATTGACAGCACCCGCAAGGACCGCACGCTGCTTTACGTCATAGCGGCGCTCATGGTTTCCTTCGTCACCTGGGCATCAATCGCCCGCGTGGATGAATACACACGAGGCCAGGGCAAGGTGGTGCCCTTGAGCGGTGCCCAGGTGATCCAGAGTCTGGAAGGCGGCATCCTTCAGGATCTCGAGGTCAGCGAGGGCGACCGTGTCACCCAGGGCCAGAAGGTTGCCGTGCTCGACAGCACGGGGGTCCAATCCGAATATGATGACCTTCTGGGCCGGTCCGCCTTTCTGCGCGCTAAGCTGGCGCGCATTCGCGCCGAGCTTGCCGAGGAAGACGAGATTGTTTTTGCGGACGACCTGTCGAACTACCCGAACATCCTGCGCACAGAGCGTACCCTGTTCGATGCACGTCGCCGCAGAATCCGGGAGTTGAAGGAAACTCAGGCCGAGCGCGAACGCCTGACCCGCAGCGAATTGTCCATCATTGAGGGGCTGGGGCGCTCCGGTGCGGCCAGCAAGGCAAGCATCATCCAGTTGCAGCGTTCGCTTGCCGACATGCAGCAGGACGTGGCCGAAAACCTCAATACCTACTATCAGGAACTGGCCACCGAACTTGCCGAGAACGAGGCCGAGCTTCTCAGCGTGCGCCAGCAGCTTTCTCAAAAGAAGGATGTGCTGGAGCGCACCGTGCTTCGCTCTCCCGTCGATGGCATCGTCAACAAGCGCTACATCAACACGCGCGGCGGAGTATTGGCGCCCGGCGAAAAGATCATGGAGATCGTGCCAATTGGCGACCGCCAGATCATTGAGGCCGAAATCGACCCGAAGGATGTCGCCTTTCTTTCCACCGGCCAGCCCGCAAGCGTCAAGCTGACCGCTTATGACTACACGATCTACGGGATGCTCGAAGGGGAGCTTGTCCATATCAGCCCGGACACGATCCTCGACCAGACGCGCCCGGACGCACAACCATTCTATGCAGTGCGCATCCGCACCGACGGCAAGGGCTTGGAAGACGCAAACGGAGAGCCCCTGCCGATCATCCCCGGCATGATTGCGGAGGTTAATATCCAGACCGGCAACCGCCGGGTCATCACCTCGCTGCTCAAACCCGTCCTGCGCGGCACGGAGGCCTTCAGCCAGCGCTAGACGCTGTCCAGTATCGATGAAGTCTCTGGAGCAATCTGCGTCCGGGAATCCGGTGGTCTTGTCTGAACCGCGCTGCTAAGCCAGCGGCCACAATCAGACCATCTCTTCTGGAGTCCTTGATGTCGCAGAATTCCGACACCCGCCTTGAAGCCCTACGCGCCCGCATGGGTGAGACCGGAACCGACCTCGTTGCTATCGGTCCCTCCAGCCACATGATGTGGCTTGCTGGCCTTGACCCGCATGGCGACGAGCGTCCGGTCATGCTTTTGGTCAGCGCCCACTATGCGGGCTTCCTGATGCCTGCGCTCAATGCCGACAGCGCACGTCAGAAAACCGACCTGCCCTTCCACCCCTGGGCCGACGACCATGGACCTGATGTAGCACTGGGTGAACTTCTCGAGACGCTGAAACTGCCCGCAGACGGCGTTTCGATCGCCATCGACGAGACGATGCGCGCTGATTTCGCGCTCATGCTGCTCGACCGTCTGAATGTGAAAAACCGCGCCTTCACGCTTGATACGCTGGGCCATTTGCGCGCGCGCAAAGACGCTGCGGAATACAAGCTCCTGAAAGCGAGCGCGCTTCTGAACGACCGCGCCATGCAGGCGGGTTTCGACGCGTTGCGCGAGGGCATTACCGAACGCGAGATCGCGACCGTTATTCGCGACGTCTACAAGGCCGAAGGTGCTGCGCCCGAATTCACCAGCGTCTGCTTCGCCGGCAACGGCGCCTTTCCGCATCACCACACTGGCGCGACGCAGTTGAAAACAGGCGACGCCGTCCTCATCGACACCGGTGGCCGGCTTGAAGGTTATCCCTCCGACATGACGCGGGTGGGCTATTTCGGCGAGCCGGACGAGGAGTTCCGCAAGATCCACGCCATCGTCAACCGCGCCGTGGAGGCAGCCCTCGCCGCCGCCCGCCCCGGCGTTGTCGCACGCGACATCGACCGCGCCGCCCGCTCTGTCATCGAGGACGCAGGCTACGGAGAACGCTTCCTCCACCGCACGGGCCATGGCCTCGGCGTCGACATCCACGAGCCTCCGTATATCACAGCCACTTCCGATGCAGTCCTGGACGAGGGCATGGTCTTTTCCATCGAACCGGGCATCTACCTGCCCGGCAGATTCGGCCTGCGGCTGGAGGAAATCGTCATCATGCGCGCCGACGGGGCGGAAATCCTCTCCGAAATGCCGCGCGATGCAGTGCTGAGGTAGGCGACCCCCCTACCTCGCGCTGCACGTTTTTTACTGCTGTTCCGGCGAAAGCCCAAGCTCGTCACGCGGTGCCCTGCGGTTCTGGATATGGCGCCTGATCGCACCGATCAGGGCGCTCCCCCAGACGACGAAGACGAGAACGCCCAGTGCGGCGGCAATCGGTCTGTCGAAGAAGGCCGTCAGGTCGCCGCCCGACTTGATCATCGAGGTGATGAAGGTGCGCTCGAACATGCCACCGAGCACGAGGCCGAGAATGATCGGCGCAACGGGAAAGCCGTTCTCCTCAAGGATCCAGCCAATGAGCCCCATCACCAGCATCAGCACGATGCCATAGCCCGAATTGGTCAGCGCAAAGGAACCAACCACGCACAGGCTCAGGATCAGTGGCAGCAGAATGCGGCGCGGCACGCTCAAAACGAACCACGAGCCCTTCACCGCAAGCCAGCCAAGCGGCACCATGGCGATGATCGTCAGGATGAAGATCATGAAGACGGCGTAGATCAGCTCCGGCGTCTGCAGGAACACGCTCGGCCCCGGATTGATGCCCTTCATGTAGAGAACGCCGATCACGATGGCCGTGACACTGTCGCCGGGAATGCCGAAGACCAGCGCGGGTATCCAGGAGCCGCCGACAGCCGCATTGTTTGCTGACGAACCGTCCACCAGTCCTTCAACATGACCGGTCCCGAACTTCTCCGGCTCGCGGGAGAAACGCTTGGAAATCGCATAGGCCATCCAGGCCGCGATATCCGCGCCCGCCCCCGGCAGCGCGCCAACAAATGTTCCGAGCGTCATGGAACGCATGATGTTTTTCGGATAGCGCAGCAGGATCGAGCCCACCCCCTTGAACAAGGGCCCGCGCGTTGGCGGAACCTGCGGGATGGGCGCGGCCGATTTCAGCCTGATCGCCCCGCGCAGGATTTCGCCCATCGCAAACAGGCCGATCATGGTCGGCACGAATTCTATGCCTGCCAGAAGATCGGTATTGCCGAAGGTAAAACGCGGCGTGCCGGATGCAGGATCAAGGCCGACTGTCGCAAGTGCGATACCCAGAAAGAGCGAAACCGCTGCCTTGAGCGGGTCCGACGAAGCGATGAAGACCGCGCAGGACAGGCCAAGTGTAGCCAGCCAGAAATATTCGAAGGATGTGAATTTCAGCGCGAATTCGGCCAGAAGCGGGGCGCAGAGAATGAGGACCGCCACACCAAACAATCCGCCCACCGCCGAGGCAAGCAATGCCGTGCCAAGGCTGTGATTGAGTTTACCCGACAATGCGAGCTTGTGCGCGTCTTCGACATAGGCAGCCGAGGCCGGCGTGCCGGGCATGCGCAGAAGCGCGCCGGGAATGTCACCGGCAAAGATCGCCATGCCGCTTGCGGTCACAATGGCAGCTAGAGCGGGGATCGGATCCATGAAGAATGTAACCGGCACCAGAAGCGCTGTCGCCATGGTTGCCGTCAGCCCCGGCATCGCACCAACAAACATGCCGAACGCGCCGGCCAGAATCACCACCAGCATGACTTCAAGGGTGAACACCAGAGCCGCGGCCTGGAACAGGATATCGAGGAAGGACATGGTTAGATGATCCCTTCAAGGAAGCCGCGGGCCAGAGGCACTTTGAGAATTATGGCAAACAGCCACCAGCAAAGCGCCGTGCCGAATATGGAAACAGCTATGGCGGCCAGCCACGGCACGCGAAACCACACGAAGAGGCAGAACAAAGTGGCCAGCGACACCGGAATGAAGCCGATATGCGGTGCCAGAAGGATCTGCAGGACCACAGTCGCGATGATCAGTATGGCCGAGATGGCACCGTCACGGGTTTGCAATCCCTCGTCCAGGGAAACCACGGAGGCTCCCTTTCTCACGCCGCTCATGAAACGTTGGCGCATGTCGCGCAGAAGCAAAAGCAGACCGGTTGCTATGAAGCCGACGCCAAGCAGGGTGGGCAACAGGGAAGCGCCATAGGGTTGACCGGGAAAAGATGGAAAGCCCGATGCAACATGCACCATGAATATCCCCAGGCACGCGATCAGCGCACCCGTCAGGGCGTCGGTCAGCTTCATCATGTCCTCCCAGATGGCGATGGAGCGCGGCAGGCGCGCTCCATCATTGTCGACTATCAGCTTTTGGCCAGGCCGGCAGCTTCAAGTGCCTCTTTCATGAGCGTATCGGTTTCGGCCATGAATGCGGCATGTTCTTCCGGCGGCATGTAGCGAATGCCAAAGCCACGATTGTTCATGAACTCGACGAATTCCGGATCCTTGGAAATCTCGGCAAGCGCATCGGAGATGGCCTTGGCCGCGTCGGCATCCATGTCCTTCGGACCACAGACGCCACGCCATGTCGACAGCGCGAAGGTACCACCGGCTTCCTTCAGCGTCGGCACGTCCGGATGGGATGCGGCGCGCTCATCGGCCATAACGCCGAGATTGATGGCACGGCCTGCATCCACCATGGCCTTGGTTTCCGCGAGCGATACGGTGACCAGATCGATGCCGCCGGCGATCAGATCCTGCATGGCGGGAGCAGAACCTTCCGAGGGCACCCAGGTCACATGGTCGGGGGCAAGGTCCATCGAGAGCAGCCAGCCGATAAGTGCAAGGTGCCAGATGCCGCCCTGGCCGGTGCCCGATGCCTTGAACGTGCCAGGCTCGGAGGCCTTGATCGCATCGGCCAGTTCCTGGATCGTCTTGTATTCGGAGTTTGCATTGACGGTCACGCCCGGACTGTCGGCATTCATGAGGCCAAGCGGCGTGTAGTTTTCGGCAGTCAGATCGGTAAGGCCAACATGGTGCATCATGGCGATCTCGACCGTAACGAGGCCGATCGTGTAACCGTCAGGCTTGCTGTTGGCGATCGCCGAATGGCCAACGACGCCCGAACCGCCTGTGCGGTTGACGACGTTGAAGGTTTCGCCGAGGCGCTTTTCAAGCAGCGACGCGATCATGCGACCGGTTGCGTCGGTGCCGCCGCCTGCACCCCAGGGCACCACCATGGTCACCGGGCGCGTGGGATAGTCAGCGGCAAATGCGCCGGCCATCGGCATGAGGCCGAGTGCACCCAAGGCGGCTGCACCTTTGAGAACGCCACGGCGTGTCGGATTGTTGAAGTCAGTCATGTATTCCTCCCTTGGATCATCAATTCTCGACCGGATGCGGCCGATTTCCTCAAGCGGCACGCGAAAGGCGGAACGCCTCTTCGGCTTTGAGAAGCTGAAGCGCCGCGGCGCGGATGGCTGCTCTTGCCTCGTCGGGAACGGATGATGACGTTGGCAGAACAGGCCCGCAATTGGCCAAGCCCGAAAGCGTGATGGCCTCATGCAGAACGCGGATTTCATTGATCTCGCCGCGCAGTTTTTCAAGCGGCAGCATCGGTTCAAGCAGTTCTTCGGCGCGGGCACGTTGCCCGGATTTGAGAGCTTCGAGAATCGCCGTGGACATGGCGGGCGCGATGCACACGCAGCCTGCGGTGAACCCGGCCAGACCATATTCGAGCATATGCGGAATTGCCGGAGGCTCACCGAAACCGGAAATGATCGCCTTCGCGCCGATGGCCTCAATGATGGCCTGCAGATAGGGGTCGTTCTCACCGACTTCGCGTGGCACCGCGTATTTGACACCCAGCACGACGCCTTCGCGATGCAGGAGAGCGATGTCTTCCGCGGGCATGTAGCCGTCGGTCTTGATATAGATGATGAGCTTGACGCCACAGGTTGCGTGAAAACGGCGCAGCGCCGTCAGCGTGCCTTCGCGGGTCCGGGGCGCTATGAGCGGCAAAAGGAGCGCGGCAGGAAATTCTCGCTCCTTCAGGATCTCGGCCTGGTCAATCAGCTTGCCACCGTCGGAACCGACCGAGGGGAGAAGCCAGGTATCCATGGCAGCAATTGCGACAAGCCGGTCCAGCCAGTCCGCATAACGTGACATCGGCCAATGATGCGCCAGTGCATTGCCGCCATAGAGGATGGTGCTGACCCCACCCTGCTCAAGATGACGGATGACGGCAGCGTTGTCGGCATCGCTGAAATTCCCTTCAGCGTCGCGCGCCAGTGGCGGGACGGCCATGACCGCGGAAGAGAGATGGTCTGTGGTGACGCTTGTCAGCATGCCGTTTTCAATTCCCTGTTTTACAGATTTTTCTTACATGAACCAAAAATGACAAAGCAGTCAAGATTTGTAATTTCAGATATTTTGAGTTACCGATTGTTTTCCTATCCCGTCACGATCTGGAGAGAGCATTGCCAAACACGATCCGCGTAGCAGTATCCGGCGCTGGAGCGATCAGCGAGTTCCATCTCAAGGGTTGGCAGGCACAGGACGATGTCGAGCTGGTTGCCATATCCGACCCGGATCTGGACCGCGCGCGCGCCCGTGCGGCAGAGTTTTCCATACCGCAGGTCTTCGACGACACGGAGAAGATGCTGGATGAGGTCAAGCCCGACGCAGTCGACATCATCACGCCGGTGGGCACCCATGCCACGCTTGTCAGGATGGCTGCGGATCGCTCGATCCATGTGAAGTGCCAGAAGCCGATGACGCCGACCGTTGCCGAAGCCGAAGAACTGATCGGTGCGGTGGGCGACAAGGTGCGCTTCATGGTGCATGAAAACTACCGTTTCCGGCCGCACTACGCGGAAGTCGCGCAACGGGTGAGCAACAACGAGGTGGGCAAGGTGATGGCCGCTCGACTGACGGTCCGCTCTTCCTCGCTCAACGATTATCCCGGCAAGACGCCCTTCCTGCTTGGCCGCCAGCCCTATCTGGCCAATTTCAAGCGGCTTCTGGTTTTCGAGATTCTCATTCATCACCTGGATGCGCTGCGCTCCATACTGGGTGAGCTGGAAGTGGTTTCAGCCCATCTCGGACAGGTCAACAAGGCGCTGAGCGGCGAGGACATGGCGCTTGTAACCTTGCGCACGATCGATGGCGCGCTTGTTCTGATCGATGCGAATGTCTCCGCACTCGGCTACCCGCCTCTCCCCACCGACCGGCTGGAAATCATGGGCGACGCGGATACGCTCGTGCTCGACCGAGAGAAGCTTTTCCTCATGTCGCGGGAAGAACCCGTGACGGTTCACGACCTGAAAGCCAATTATCAGGCCTGTTTCACCGGGGCCGTCTCGGCTTTCGTTGAAGGACTGCGAAGCGGAAAGACCTTTCCGACCGACCGAATGGACAATCTGAAGACTTTGCGCTTGATGGAAGATATCTATCGTGCCGCCGGGGTGGATATCTGAGGGGAGAGCGAGAATTGAGCGCGGATGAAGACAGACGAGAACCATCCCTGGCCGATCAGGTCTATGACCGGCTCGTGCGGGAAATCCTGGATGGCGTGCATCCGGTCAATTCGCGCCTGCCCTCCGAGAGCGTTCTGTCCCAGTCCTTCGGAGTGTCGCGCCCCATCCTTCGCGCTGCCCTCAGCCGCTTGAATGATGACGGGCTTGTGGGCTCGCGGCGAGGGTCCGGTCACTATGTGATCCGCCGCCCGGACCGCTCGGTGGTCGACTTCATTCCGCTTGCCTCGATCACCGACATCCAGCGCTGCTATGAATTCCGCATCGATATTGAAAGTGCAGCGGCTGCATGGGCTGCCCAAAGGCGCGACCAGTCGGACATCGACCGGCTTGAAGAAGGCCACAAGCGTATGGCGGAAGCCTATGCGGCCAAGGCGCTCGGTGTCGATATCGATCATGAATTCCACCGCAACATCGCCCGCGCCACCAAGAACGCGTTCTATATTTCGGTGCTCGAATCGTTGTCCTCGCAGATCCAGTTTGCCATGCGGCTGTCGCGCAGCCTGACCTTGCAGGCGGCACCGGCGCGAAACGAGCTGGTCCAATCGGAACACAGGGCGCTTCTGGATGCCATCATCGCACAGGATGCGGATGCCGCGCGTGAAGCCATGCGCAAGCACCTCACCGGTGCGCGCAACCGCATGTTTGACGGCGGGGACAGCACCGATGACTGAGGGTCAGACCCCCAGATAGCGCTCCTGCACATCCGCATCGAGCGCATCCGGGCTGCCCGTCCAGACGCTGCGCCCCTTTTCCAGAACCACGCAGTGGTCCGCGACCGGCAGAAGCTCGCTGAGTGTCTTGTCGACGATCAGGATCGATTGCCCCTCACCCTTCAGCGTTTTCACGGCCGCCCAGATATCCTGCCGGATCACGGGGGCGAGGCCCTCTGTCGCTTCGTCGAGGATGATGAGCTTGGGATTGGTCGCAAGAGCGCGCGCGATGGCCAGCATCTGCTGCTCGCCGCCCGACAGGGTGGCAGCCAACTGGTTGCGGCGGTCGGCAAGGCGGGGGAAGAGCGTGTTGACCGCCTGCAATGTCCAGCGGCCGGATCGTGCAGCGGCCTTGATGTTTTCTTCCACGGTGAGATTGGGAAAGCAGCGACGTCCTTCGGGCACCAGACCGACGCCGAGCCGCGCAATCTGGTGAGGGCGCATTCGATCCGTTTTCCTGCCGGCAAAATGAATCTCGCCCGCCTGTGGCGGTGTCAGCCGGCAGATGGCGCGGATGGTGGTGGTCTTGCCCATTCCGTTGCGCCCCATCAGCGCCACGACCTCACCTTCGCGCGCCTCGAGACTGACATCGAAAAGCGCCTGCGAGGCGCCATAGAAGCTGGCTATGTTGCGCACCGAGAGAAGCGTCATGTGCCCTCCCCCAGATAGGCTTCACGCACGGCGGCATTGCGGCGGATATCCTCGACGGTCCCGCTCGCGATGATGCGGCCATAGACCAGCACCGATACGCGGTCGGCAAGAGCGAAGACGGCATCCATGTCATGCTCGACAAGCAGAATCGGCGCTTCCTGCCTCAATCCGTCGAGAAAGCGCGTCAGCGCCTTGCTGCCCTCGGGCCCCATGCCTGCCATGGGCTCGTCCAGCAGAAAGGCCCTCGCACCAAGTGCAAGAGCGATGGCGATCTCAAGCTGGCGCCGTTCGCCGTGGGACAGTTCGGCGGCCGGCACATCTACACGATCTTCAAGCCCCACGCGTGCAAGCGCATCCATTGCCGGATCGACAAGGCTGCGGTCGGACATGACGGGCTTGAAGAAGCGGAAGCTCGATCCCTGCCGCGACTGCACGGCGAGCATCACATTGCGCAAGGCGGAGAACTCACCCGCAAGTGACGAGACCTGGAATGTGCGCCCCATGCCAAGCCGCGCACGGGCGGCCATGCCCAGATCGCTCACATCTTCGCCGGCAAAGTGAATGCGCCCGCTGTCGGGCGACATTGCCCCGGTGATCTGATTGATGAGCGTGGACTTGCCTGCGCCATTGGGCCCGATCAGCGCGTGGATCTCGCCTTCACGCAGGTCAAGGCTCACATCATCGCTGGCCTTGAGCGCGCCAAAGCTCTTGTTGAGCTTTTCAAGCTTGAGGATCGGCTCAGCCATGACGCGCCCTCCCCGCCAGAAGGCCGATCACGCCCCCCCGCGCGAACAGCACAACAGCGAGCAGGACAAGGCCCAGGAAGAGTTGCCAATGTTCGGTCATGCCCCCAAGCAGGAACTCGAACATCACATAGACGCAGGCGCCCGCAAGCGGCCCGGCGAGCCTTCCCGTGCCACCCAGAATGACAAGCACGATCAGTTCGCCCGACATGTGCCAGGACAGCATGGACGGGCTCACGAAGCGATTGAGATCGGCAAACAGCGCTCCGGCGACCGCCGTCATCATGGCCGAGATAATGAATGCCGCAAGCCGGATGCGGAAGGGCGCGATGCCGACCGCTGCAAGCCGCGTCTCGTTCTGCCGTCCCGCCTGCAACGCAGCACCGAAACGCGAATTCTTCAGAACCGCGAAGAAGATAAGGCCAATCACGAGCACGGCGAAACAAAGTAGAAAGAAGCTCAGCGGCTGCAGCGTGTTCACGCCGGGAAAGCCGTTGCGCACGAAGATCGACAGACCATCCTCGCCGCCATAGGCAGGCCAGGAGATGGCGAAATAGTAGATCATCTGCGCAAAAGCGAGCGTGATCATGATGAAATAGACGCCCGATGTGCGCAGCGCGATCAGGCCTGTTGCGGCTGCGACTATTCCCGCCGAGACGGCCCCGACCAGCCAGATGATCAGCATGTTTTTCGTGCCCGAAAGCCCGAGAATGAGTGGCTCGCCATTGAAAGCGTGTGTGGCAAGAATGCCCGCCGCATAACCGCCAATGCCAAGGAATGCGGCATGTCCGAAGGAGACCAGTCCTCCAAGGCCGAGCGCCAGATTGAGCCCCGTAGCGGCGAGCGCAAGAATGGCGATCCGCGTTGCAAGCGTCACATAGAAGGTTTCATCGAGCGCGACCGCCACCAACGGACCGGCAAGAAGTGCGCCCAGCAGAAGGACCGTTATCAGGTTTTCGCGGGTGATGAGGTTTCGCGCCATCGCTTCACCCATTTGCCGCGAAAAGGCCCTGCGGCCTGAAGGCAAGAATCAGTGCCATGAGGATATAGATCAGCATGGAAGCGATAGCTGCACCGATGGATGCGGCAGCGGATGGCTCCATGAAGAGGCCCAGTCCGTGCGGCAGCAAGACCCTGCCAAGCGTCTCCGTCAGCCCGACGAGAATGGAACCGAAAAGCGCGCCGCGGATGGAGCCGATACCGCCGATGACGATCACGACGAAGGCCAGGATAAGGACCGGCTCGCCCATACCCACCTGCACCGATTGCAGCGCCCCCACCATGGCACCGGCAAGACCTGCCAATGCCGCCCCGAGCGCGAAGACAAGCGTGTAGAGCGTGGTGATGTCGACGCCGAGTGCGGCAATCATCTCCCGGTCGGATTCGCCGGCGCGAATGCGCATGCCAAGGCGCGTGCGGGATATCAGCAGTGACAGGCCGACAGCGACGGCAATCCCTACCCCGATCACGGCCAGACGATAGATCGGATAGGACGAGCCGCCAGGCAGGCTCACCGCACCCGACAGAAGCGGCGGTATGTCGAGATAGAGCGGGAATGAGCCGAACAGCCAGCGCGTGCCTTCGGAGAAGATGAGGATCAGTGCAAAGGTCGCAAGCACCTGGTCGAGATGGTCGCGGTCATAGAGCCGGCGGATGACCAGAAGCTCGATCACAGCACCTGCAGCCGCTGCAGCCGCAAGGCTTGCCGCAAGCCCGATCCAGAAGGAACCGGTCCACGCCGCCACGGAAGCACAGGCAAAAGCCCCCACCATGAACAGCGACCCATGGGCCAGATTGATGAGCCCCATGACCCCGAAAATCAGTGTCAGCCCGGCGGCCATCAGGAACAGCATAACGCCGAACTGAAGCCCGTTCAGTATCTGCTCTATGAGAAGGGTCAGGGACACGGGAAAGCTATTTCAGGAAACCGGGTTTCAGGGGATGGCGCACCAGACGCCCACTTGCGTCCTCCCGCAAGGCCGAAAGGCTCGTCCGGGGACCCATTGGAAGAACATCGTGGAGCAAGGCCCCTCTCCGATCCCCTTGAGAAAGCACGCGCACACCTGCGGGTTGGCCGCGCCTTTCAATGGGCCCCGGCTCGCCTCTTAGTCGGCCGGGATGACGAGATAATGCTTACATCTTGCACTCGGCAGCGTAGGCATCGCCATGATCGGTGAAGGCGGTGGAGACGATGGTGTTGGTCAGCTCACCATCCTTTTCCACGACCTCGCGCACATAGAAATCCTGGATCGGGTGATTGTTGGTGTTGAATTTGAACTTGCCGCGCACCGACTGGAAGTCCGCTTCCTTAAGTGCCGCGCGGAAGGCTTCGCGATCCGCGACATCCGCCTTTTCCGCGGCCGACAGGATCAGATTTGCGGCGTCATAGCCTTGAGCCGCATAGACGGAAGGAAGGCGATCATATTTCGCGCGGAATGCTTCCACGAAGGCCTTGTTGGCTTCATTGTCGAGATCCGGCGCCCAGGAGGCGGAGTTCTTCACCCCAAGCGCAGCTTCACCGATTGCAGGAAGAATGTCCTGGCTGAACGAGAATGCAGGGCCCATGAGCGGAAGGTCCACACCCGACTGCGCGAACTGCTTGGTGAAGGCCACGCCCATGCCGCCGGGCAGGAAGATGAAGACCGAATCCGCGCCTGATGCACGGATCTGCGCAATCTCGGCTGCATAATCCGTCTGACCGAGCTTGGTGTAGATCTCGCCTGCGAGCTCACCCTTGTAGTAGCGCTTGAAACCGGTGAGCGAATCCTTGCCCGCCGGATAGTTGGGCGCCATGATGAAGGTCTTCTTGAAGTCCTTGTTTGCCGCCTCACCCATCGCCTCGTGGAAATTGTCGTTCTGATAGGCGACGTTGAAATAGTTCGGGTGGCAGTTCGCACCGGCAAGGGCCGAAGGCCCTGCATTGGGGGAAATGTAGATCACGTCCTGCGCGGTGACTGACGGCACGACGGCCATTGCGAGGTTCGACCAGATGATGCCGGTCATCAGATCGACCTTGTCGCTCTGAACCATCTTGTCGGCGATCTGCACGGCAAGCTCGGGCTTCTGGCCGTCATCCTCGATGACCACCTCGATCTCGTCATTGCCGGCCTTTTCGATTGCCAGCATGAAGCCGTCGCGCGCATCGACGCCAAGGCTCGCTCCGCCGCCCGACAGGGTCGTGATCATGCCGATCTTCACCGGCTCGGCCTGCGCCACGCCGCCCATTGCAAATGTCAGTGCCAGCAGGCTGGCTGCGAGTGCCTTCTTCATCGAAATTCCCCCGAGGTTCCTGTTCTTCTTGACCGCGCAAAACGCGCTCGATTCCGCGCGAAGTCTTTCATATCCAAGGATCAGTGCAAATAGCAATCTGGCCAGTGGCAGTATGCGCGTGCCGGCAGGGCCATTCCTGCCTGGTGAAAAAGCGCTATAGAAGAAGCACCTGACAAGGAGGAGCCATGTTCTACCGCGAGATTACCGATTGGGATGACGCCTATGCCAATCCGCCCAACATTCCCCGTTCCGAGAGGTGGCCGGGGGAATGGCTGGAGGCGGCGGAAGCCTATCGGCAGGAGATGCTCGACGAGGGGCGCGTCCAGCTTGATCAGGTCTATGGTCCGGCAGAGCGCAATCGCTTCGATCTCTTCTCGCCCAAGACCCGGCCCCGCGGACTGGTTGTCTTCATCCATGGCGGCTATTGGCGCCGCTTCGACAAGAGCTACTGGTCGCATCTGGCCAGGGGCGCAAATGAACGCGGTTACGCGGTTGCCATCCCCTCCTATACGCTGTGTCCGCAAATCCGCATCGGCGGCATTGTCGACGAGATGGCCCGCGCCCTGGCGCATCTGAGCGAGTTGGTGGAAGGTCCCATCCATCTTGCCGGACATTCAGCCGGCGGACACCTGGCAACCCGACTGATCGCCTCGCCGTCCCCGCTGCCGGAAAATGTCCGGATGCGGATTGCGCATGTGCTTTCCATCTCGGGCGTTCACGACCTCAGGCCGCTCATGTCGCTTGAGCTGAATGGCGAATTGCGCATCGATGCGCAGGAAGCCGCCGCGCATTCCCCGGCATTGCTTGCGCCCCTCCCTCGGCAGAAACTCACCTGCTGGGTTGGTGCCGCAGAGCGCGAGGAATTTGTCCGGCAGAATGCGCTGCTCGCCAATATCTGGACCGGTCTGGGAACGCGCACGGCGATTGTCGAGGAGCCGGACCGGCATCATTTCGATGTGGTGGATGGATTGGCAGTGTGCGACAGCGTTATGGTGGACTGCCTTCTTGCACCTTGATGGGGCAAGGCAGGAAGCGCCGTTAACCTTCTGTTAACCAAAAACTTCTTGACGACTCAGCTTCTCCCTGTCTGAGATGAATACGGATTTCAGGCGTTATTTCCGCTTTCGGCGTAACAGTGCGATTTGACCGGAACAGCGCCGGGAACCTGTCTTTGTATGCGGTTTCACGCAGGGCGTTTCCCCTGCGCATGTGGAGCTGCCGGCGTAGGTGCATGGCGTTCAAACAGCGAATCGGCTTAGGCTGGCGGCTGGGAAGAAGAAGCTGGCTTGATGGCCAGAGTAGCTGTTGGCGGTTGTCAACGGCCCGTCATGCGCATGTGCGGATCGGTAATCGAGCGGGGGCTCATCAGAGGAGAACATGTTGGACAGCGCAACCCAGACGGCAGAAGCCAGTGCAGCAGACGAGCGCATTGCTGCCGATGCCGCCCTTCTTTCCGACCAGCTGCGCGTGCTGCGCGAGCGGCTCTTTGCGCCCGCAGAAAGCAAGGTCCTGCGCACCTTCTCCTCCGGCGAGGCCGCCAAGCTTATCGGTGTTTCCGATGGTTATCTGCGCCAGCTTTCAATCGCCGGCGAAGGTCCGCAGCCCGAAACGGGCGCAGGAGGCCGGCGCTACTATTCCCTTCAGGACATCAATGCGCTGCGCCAGCACCTTGCCAATCAGGCGCTGGCCAAGGGCAATATTGCCAAGGCCCGCTCCTATGTGAAATGGCGCGACCCGGAGCATGAGCATCTGCAGGTCATTGCCGTCACCAATTTCAAGGGTGGCTCCGGCAAGACAACAACCAGCACCCACCTCGCCCAGCATCTGGCGCTTGAGGGTTACCGGGTTCTGGCGGTCGATCTCGATCCGCAGGCCTCCATGTCGGCCCTGCTCGGCTACCAGCCGGAAGTGGATCTGACCGGCAATGACACGCTTTATGGCGCGATCCGCTATGACGAGGAGCGCCGCCCGCTCTCCGAGATCATCCGCAAGACCTATTTCGACGGGCTGGACTTCGTGCCGGGCAATCTGGAGCTTCACGAATTTGAGCACACGACGCCGCGCATGCTGGCGACCCGGCAGGATGACACGGAAGGCTTCTTCTTCGCCCGTATCCAGACCGCACTCCAGTCGGTGGCCGATGATTACGACATTGTCGTCATCGACTGTCCGCCGCAGCTCGGCTTTCTGACGCTCTCGGCCCTTTGCGCGGCGACCTCGGTCATCGTGACCGTTCATCCGCAGATGCTCGATGTCGCATCGATGAGCCAGTTTCTCTATATGACCGCCGACCTTCTGTCCGTGGTGCGCTCAGCAGGCGGCACGCTCAATTTCGATTTCCTGCGCTATCTCATCACGCGCTACGAGCCGAATGACGGGCCGCAAACGCAGATCGTCGGCTTCCTGCGCTCCCAGTTCGGCGAGCGGGTTCTGACCGCGCCAATGGTTAAGTCGACCGCCATATCAGACGCGGGTTTGACCAAGCAGACGCTCTACGAGGTGGGCCGGGACAATTTCACCCGCTCGACCTATGACCGCGCGATGGAAGCGTTGACAGCTGTCAACCAGGAGATCGAGCAGCTTGTCCGCGAAGCCTGGGGACGGGGGGAATAGGCCATGAGCAAGCGCAAGGACCATCTGAAAGCCTTGTTCGGCAGCGGCCCGCTTCCCGGTGAAGCCCCCTCGCCTGCCCGTGCGCCCGAAACCAAGTCGATGCCGCAGGACAAGGCGGATCATGCGCCGGCTGCAAAATCGGCGGCACCTTCTGCTCCCGCACCCGGCCGCACCTCATCGGGTGCCATCAAGGCCATGGGCCTGTCGCTCAACTCGGTCAATCAGGAACTGCAGGAAGCCCGCGCCTTGAAGGAAAGCCTGGCGCGCGGTGAGCAGGTGGTGGAGATTGATCCGGCTAGGATCGATCCTTCACTGGTCCGCGACCGCCTCTCCCATGAGGATCAGGGCGACGAGGCTTTCAATGCCTTGGTCGAGAGTATGCGCGAGAGCGGGCAACAGGTGCCGGTTCTCCTGCGCCCTCACCCGACCGCGCAAGGCCGTTACCAGGTGGCTTACGGCCATCGCCGCGTACGCGCCTGCATGCGGCTGGAGCGGCCCGTGCGGGCCATTGTCCGCGAGCTTTCCGACGACGAACTCGTCTTGGCGCAGGGCAAGGAGAATACCGAGCGACGCAATCTCTCCTTCATCGAGAAGGCGTTTTTTGCTCATGGGCTGATTGCGCATGGTTTCGACCGCGGCATCGTCCAGAATGCGTTGTCGCTTCACAAGGCTGAGATGACGCGCCTTCTGGCCGTGGCCGGTGCTGTTCCCGCGGATATAGCCCGCGCCATCGGGCCAGCGCCGAAAGCGGGTCGTCCACGCTGGTTAAGCCTTGCAGAGAAGCTGAAAAGCGAAGCTGCACTTGAAGCGGCAGAACGGATCATTACGAGCGAAGCCTTTCAGGCGGCAGGCTCGGACGAGCGTTTCAAGCTGCTCTTCGCACAACTGTCCAAGAAACCGCCGCAGCCGCGTCATGGACGGCCGCGCGACGTTACAGACGGGAAGGGCAAAGTGATTGCCCGCTACATTCCCGGCCCCAAACCGCGGCTTGAGATCAATGAAGAAGCCGAACCCGGCTTTGCGGAATTTCTGCTGAAGCGCATGCCCGGGCTGATCGCCCAAGCGCAGCAGGCAAAGCGGGAACGCAGATGAGTTTTCGGGGAAGGTGAGGCGGATTTATCCCCGCCCTTCATCCCCGCGGTAGAGTGTAACCCACGCGTAGCAAATGAACTGACAACGAGGAAAATCGGACAAGAAAAAAGGCCCCCAGAACGTCGCCATTCCGGAAGCCCCTTTTCGATGTAGCAATCTGAAAGAATCACTTCCGACCGCTAAAGTCAAGCATCGGTGCGATCCGGTGGCCGTATTTTTCTTGCCTGAAGAAGGGTGAGAGGATGACGGAGACATTTGCCGTCTCGCCGTTTGGCGGGCGGGGGATGGCCCATGCGCAGATTTCTGCTCAAAGGGCCATTGCAAGAGCCGCTTCAGGCGCGAAACCGCGTGGCGAAAGCGGGGATAAAAAAGCTGTCGACAAGTGGAAACTCATCCGCGCGGTCACGGAAGCCAAGCAGCATCTTGGTCTGTCCGATCGCACCATCTGCGTTCTCGAAGCGCTGTTGAGTTTTCTGCCAGAGCGTGAGCTGAAGGCTTCCACGCGTTTGATTGTCTTTCCGTCCAATGCAGAGCTGTCCGTGCGTGCCCGCGGCATGGCACCGGCAACACTGCGTCGCCACCTGGCGTCGCTGGTGAGTGCCGGGCTCGTCATGCGCCGCGACAGTGCCAATGGCAAACGCTATGCGCGCCGCAACGAAGACGGCGAGGTGGAGCAGGCTTTCGGCTTCGATATTTCACAGCTTGTCCTGCGGTCCGACGAAATCTTCGCCGAGGCCATCCGCGTGCGCCGCACCGCTTCGGAAATGAAAGCTCTGCGCTCGGAAGTCACGATCCATATGCGCGACATGCGCACCATGCTGAACGCTCTTGGCGAAGAGGGGCATGAAGGTCTGGCGGAACTGGAAGATGCCTTTGAGGCGGTCAGTGGCCGTCTTGGCCGTCGTACCTCGCGCGAGGAACTGGAGGCCCGCCTTGCAAGGCTCGTCGCGCTGCGGCTGCGGCTCGAAGCCTGTCTTGGCCTTGGGCATCAAGACGCAGGTGAGGATGCTGAGGCGGATATGGATACCCTATCGGTCACGCCCCAAACAGATAGCGAAACCGGAGATGATGACCAGGAGAAACAGGTTCAGGAGAAGGTCGAAGCGCAAACCGCTGAGGCCCTCAATTCACGAAAAGTGAGCGCCAATGTCCGCCAAAATGAGCGCCACATAAAGAAGCCCGAGTCAGAATCCCTTCTTGAAGAAAGACAGAAAGATTTGGGTGTGAGAGATGCGCGCCATCAGCCGAGACCGCCCAAGGTTGACAGCTGTCAACGCGGGGAAGGGGACGCAGCTTCATCAGCACGAAACGTCACGCTTCCCAGCCTCCTGAAATCCTGCCCGTCAATTGCCGATTACGCTACTGCGGGCATTCAATCCTGGCAGGACCTGTTCAAGGCCGGTGATGTGGTGCGCCGAATGCTGGGGGTGAGCGATCACGGCTGGTTCGCGGCCTGTGCTGCCTTGGGACAGGTGGGCGCTGCCATTGCCATGGCGGTCATCCTGCAGCGGGCAGAACGGATTGCCTCACCGGGTGGCTATCTGCGCTCGCTTACTGCCAAGGCCCAACGCGGGGCGCTGGATCTGCGAGTGCTGGTCGATCAGGAATTGCGCAATCAGGCAGGAGCAGTGACGCTGGGGGTAGGGCATGCATGAGGACCGGCTGCTACTCAGCCCGGTAACCACGAGCAAGCTTCGACCGGCCAAGGCGGGCCTGAGCTTCCATCGCCTGTTCGGTGGAACTGTAGAGGTCGATGCGCACGCGGCCGACTTTCCCGATGCGGCCCCATTGGCGGACAAGTGCCGCACCGCCGAAGAGATCAGGCTCCACGGAAAGCGCGTAAAAACGCGCCATGTTGCGGCTGCGATCAATGCGGCGGAGGAACTGGGAAAGCGGTGGTTTCTTCATGCGCAGCAAGATGAATCCCGGCTCAAGTCGCGTCCAACGCATTTCTTGAATCCGTCGCGCCAGATCGATTCACGAAATTGATGCTTCCGGCGCTTTATAGTGAACAAAATCTAAATCCCGACTGACGGAAACAAAAAGCTAAATAACTTCCGTTAGGCGAAAGGTCAGCTCGGCCGAAATTTGCATTGATGGGCCCGGGAACAGGCCTCCAACGATCATTCCGCCATCACCCATAGCTGCCGCCTGATTTCCCCAGAACCGGCTAACCCGGCTAGGCGAGGCAACACGCTCGAAAAGCAGGAGGTCGCGCATGAGCCCACACCCCAACACCGCAGCAAAGCTCGAAACTTCGGCGCGTGACGGTCACTCCCCGGGAGACGACCCCGCAGCAGAGATCGTGCGCATGCACGACGCGCTGGGCAAGGCGGTCTTGTTGATGCTTGGCCAACAGCGTTATCGATGGCTGGGATTGGGGGAGTTGGAGCGTGTGGCTATCAACCCGCTCATCAAGAACCGCATCGCCATAGTCGCTCATGGAGGAGGGGAGGGCCAGCCGACCCGGCTGACGGGGATGGCGCTCTGGGCGCATGTTTCCGAAAAGGTCGATGCCGCCATCTGCGAGCAGATCAACGCCAATGTCTTTCCCGTCCACCTCAAGCCGGCCGACTGGGACAGCGGTTCGATCAACTGGATCCTCGACATCATCGCGCCCGACACCGCTTCGGCCAAGCAGGTCGCCCTGGTGGTCCGGGACATGATGCCGCCAGGTGATATTCGCGTACATCCAGCCGCAGCCCGCGCCATCGGTGATGCGGGCATGAAGGAGATCACCCGGGCGCCCCGGACCGAAGCCGCGGAGTAGGCACTGCACCCAAGATCGTTGACAGCTGTCAAAAGCCTGCCCGTGGAAAAATGTCTGTTCCTGATTTTTTGATACAGCTTGGGGCTTGCATCAAATATCGCTGACCCGGCTCTGACTGTAAGGTCGCAAAAGCATCAGGAGAGACAACATGTATGATTGGGCTGTGCTTTGGGACTGGATGGGCTTTGCGGTGCGATGGCTGCATGTCGTAACTGCCATCGCCTGGATCGGTTCCAGCTTCTATTTCGTGGCGCTTGACCTGGGCCTGCGCAAGGCGCCCGACCTGCCCGCCGGGGCACATGGCGAGGAGTGGCAGGTTCACGGCGGCGGGTTCTACCATATCCGCAAATATCTGGTCGCGCCCGAGCAGATGCCCGAGCATCTGACATGGTTCAAATGGGAAAGCTATTCGACCTGGCTTTCCGGCGCGGCTCTCCTGATGATCGTCTATTGGGTCGGGGCGGAGCTTTACCTGATCGATCCCGCCAAGGCCGATCTTTCCGTCTGGCAGGCAATCCTGATCTCCGCCGCTTCGCTCAGCATTGGCTGGATCATCTATGACCTGTTGTGCAGGTCGGGCCTGGGCGAGAAGCCCACGCTTCTGATGGTCCTGCTCTTCGCGCTGCTCGTCGCCATGTCCTGGGGTTACAACCAGATATTCACCGGCCGCGCGGCACTTTTACATCTGGGTGCCTTCACCGCGACGGTGATGACGGCCAATGTGTTCTTCATCATCATTCCCAATCAGCGCATCGTGGTCGCGGACCTCAAGGCCGGGCGCAAGCCGGACCCGAAATATGGCAAGATCGCCAAGCTGCGCTCGACCCATAACAACTATCTGACGCTGCCCGTCGTCTTCCTGATGCTGTCGAACCATTATCCGCTGGCTTTCGCCACGGAACATAGCTGGCTGATCGCAAGCCTCGTCTTCCTGATGGGCGTCACCATTCGCCACTGGTTCAACACCCGCCATGCGCGTGCGGGCAGCCCGACATGGACCTGGCTCGCAACCGCCCTCATCTTCCTCGCTATCGCGTGGCTTTCCACCGCGCCCATGTGGCAGGCTGCAGAAGGGGAGGGGACGCGTCCGGCAACAGCCTATGAGCAACGCTTCATGAAGGCAGAGGGTTTTGAGGAAGCGCGCGACATCGTCTCCGCGCGCTGCTCCATGTGCCATGCGGCAGAACCGGTCTGGCCTGGCATCAACTGGGCGCCGAAAGGTGTGGTCTTGGAAAGCGAAGCGGATATCGCCCGCCATGCCCGCGCGATCTATCTCCAGTCGGGCATCACCCACGCCATGCCACCTGCCAACCGGACGGGCATGAGCGATGAGGACCGGCAGACGCTTGTGCGCTGGTATCGTGCCGCGAGTGGTTCTGAGGGAAGCTGACGCGCTGACCTAGCTGGCCTGCACGAGTGCAACGCCTTTTACCTGCGCATAGACATGCATGCCCGGTTTCAGCCGCAACCGCTCGCAGGAATGGCGGGAGACACGGGCGAGCAGTCTGGCAGGCGGGACATCCGCGGTTCCCGCCTCGCCGGCGAGGCTGAGGACCACAAGCTCTTCCGAAGATGAAACCGCGCGCAGGCTTTCGATATAAGCCGGCAAAATGTTGAGGATGGTGGTGTCCGCCGCGCTGTGCAGTGCGATGGAGACATCACCTGCGGCAATTCTCAGCCGCACCTGGCTTGCGGGCGGTTCGCTTTCTGCCGGCAGGTGAAACACGCCGCCTGAAACCGCATAGGCGAGCAGATTGCCGGTGTGGTCGAAACCGGCGGGCTTCGCATCAAGTGTAACGGCAGCCTCGCGTGCGCCGGCAAGCGGGAATTGCGGGTCCGCCTGCAGGGCTTGCAGCGGACCGGACGCGATCACGCGGCCTCGATCCACCAGTACGAGATGATCGGCGAGGCGCTCGACCTCCCGCATGTCGTGGCTGACATAGAGGATCGGCAGGGCGAGTTCGCCATGCAGGCGTTCGAGAAAGGGCAGGATCTCGTCACGCGCTGCCGGATCAAGCGCCGACAAGGGCTCGTCCATCAGGAGAAGACGCGGCTGCGAAAAGAGCGCGCGGCCAATGGCAACGCGCTGACGTTCCCCGCCCGACAATGTCGCCGGATCGCGTGCCAGAAGCGGCATCAGGCCAAGCAGGCGCAGAATCTCGTCCTCGTTTTCCGGCCGCTGTCCACGCTTCAGCGAAAAGCGCAAATTGGCCTCGACATCGAGATGGGGGAACAGGCTTGGCTCCTGGAACACATAGCCGATGGCGCGCCGGTGAGGCGGGAGGAAATGCCCCGTCTCCTGCCAGCTTTCACCGCCGACATGGCAATGGCCGTCAAGCCTGTCCAAACCGGCGATGGCGCGCAGCAATGTCGTCTTGCCGCTGCCCGATGGACCGTAAAGGGCGGTCACGCCATGGGCGGGCGCCTCGAAGATGAAACCGAGCGGGAGCGTGCCAACCTTTCCGCCGAGTGCGATGCTGATCCGGTCAGGTGGAGTCATCATCCGCGCATCCGCCGCATGCGCTTTTCGGCAAGGATCATGGCCAGGATCACGAGGAAGGAGAAGACGACGAGCGCAGCACTCAACAGGTTCGCCTCGCGCCAGCGCATGGTCTCGACGAGATCGAAAATTGCAACGGAAAGCACGCGGGTTTCGCCCGGGATATTGCCGCCGATCATCAGGACCACGCCAAACTCGCCGATCGTATGGGCAAAGCCGAGCACGGCGCCGGCGAGAAAGCCGGGCCGCGCGAGAGGAACCGCTACGCGCCAGAAGGCGGCAGCGGGCGACGCGCGCAAGGTTGCGGCCACCTCCATCGGGCGATCACCCATGGCCTGAAACGCATTGCGGATCGGCTGCACGACAAAGGGCAGGGAATAGATGACCGAGCCGATCACCAGCCCTTCGAAGGAGAAGGCAAGGGTGCGCGCGTCCCAAAAATTAGCCAGTGCTCCTCCCGGCCCCTGCGGGCCGAGCGCGATGAGAAGGTAGAAGCCGAGTACCGTCGGGGGTAGCACCAGCGGCAGAGCGATAAGTGCAGCCACGGCCTCTTTCCACCATCGTTGGGAGCGGGCAAGCCACCAGGCCAGCGGTGTTGCCACCACCAGCAGAATGAGCGTGGTGATAAGGGCAAGCGCTAGGGTGAGCCGGACGGCAATCCAGATATCCGGACCAAGCCCGCCCATCAGGCCCCGCCTCCGGTCTCGTAGCCAAAGTCGGTGATGATGGCGCGGGCTTCGGCGGATTTGAGAAAGGTGAGGAAGGCCAACGCGGCTGCATTGTCGGCCGCAGGCGTAAGCAGCACCGCGTCCTGGATGATGGGATCATGCAGGTTCGAGGGTACGGGCCAATAGGTAGCGATAGGCTGGTCATGCAATTGCGAGAGCGCCACCATTCCCGCACCTGCATTGCCGCTCGCGACGAACTGGAAGGTCTGCGCCACGGAATTGCCCTTTACGAGCCTCGGGCTCATCAGCTCGGCGAGCTCCAGCTTCTCCAGGCTTTGCACTGCAGCGCGGCCATAGGGGGCGGTTTCGGGATTGGCGATGGCGAATCGCTGTGGCGGGTCCTTGCGAACGGTCTCCGGCGAGATGGCCTCTCCACCAGCCCACAACGCCAGCCGCCCAAGCGCATAGGTGAAGCGTGAGGTCTTCAGCGCCAGTCCTTCCGCGATCAGCTTTCCCGCATGGTCCTCATCGGCGGCAAGAAGCACGTCATAGGGCGCGCCCTGGATGATCTGGGCGGTGAGCTGGCCCGTCGAGGCAAAGCTGAGTGTGTAGCGGTGCTCGCTTTTGGCTTCCAGCCGCTCGACCAGCCTGCGCGCAGGCTCGATGAAATTCGCCGCCACCGCGATATGCGCCTTTGCCGCATCGGCTGTCTGCGCGCCAAGCAGGGCCATGATCGGCAGGATGAAGAGCATGTGGAGGAAAAAGGTAAGGCGCGGCTGCATCCACTGTTCCTGAAGGAAAACGCACTGTCGAGTTAGGCGCTTGTTTGCCCATGCGTCAAGCGCTTGGCCTTACGGAACGAAAAAGCCTGTTCGCTTCTGCAAAGGCCTTCGCCTATAGTTCGCTGGAATGGAGGACGAGGGACGATTGGGCGGCATCGACCACGACATGCTGGCGCGGATCATGCGCGCGGAGGATGCGCTTGCGCGTTTGGACGAGCGGATCGCCGCCTGTCCCTTTGCTGACGGGTTCCGCGCGCGACAGCATTTTCATGAGGCGGCAGCCAGCCTGTGGCTGGAAGGCGAGCTGGTGCATGAGGAAGAACTCGTGCTGCACGATGCGCGCATGGATATCCGCCCGCCAAGCCACGAGCTGACGCGCGCCCATGAGGTGCTGCGCACGCGCAGGCGCATTGCGAGCGCTCCGGCGGGTTGGGCCGCAAGCCGCGAAGGCGTGAACCATCTGGCCAGGCGCGAGGAAGCGAGCGGCGTGACGATGGAAGCGGCAACCGCTATATCCGGACAGGATGCGCTTGCGCGCGAATTGGCAGACATGGACGCGCTTCTGGAGCGAACCGAGCAGGTTCTGCAGGGCGAAGTGCCTCCAGGTGGGAGGCTTCGCAAATCCTCGCCGGACCCGGCATTGCATGATCCGCAATGGGGGGAGGGGGAACGCATCGCGCGATGGCTGGAGGTGGTGGAGCAGGCAGCACACGAAGCCGGTGCTCTGGTATTGGCGGCGGCCTTGGTTTGGGACATATGGGAGGTTGAGACGCCGTTGCAGAACCAGCATTGGCTCGGGCTACAGCTTGCTGCTTCCTATCTGCGCCGCGCGAACAAGGCGCGCGCCCATCTGCCCGCCCTTGCACTGGGGCTGAAAACGATATCCCGCGAACGCCGGCGCTCAAGTGACCGGGACGTGCGGCTTTCAGCCCTCATCGAGGGGGTGGAGCTTTACGCCGAGCGCGGCATGAAGGAGTTGCAGCGCCTGACCCTTGCGCATGCCCGCATCATGCGCAAGCTCGAAGGGCGCAGGACAAGCTCCAGCCTGCCCGCACTCGTGGATCTGGTGATGGCGCGCCCGGTCGTATCGGCGGCCTTGATCGCGGGCGAGTTGAAGATTACCCAGCGCGCGGCCCTCAATCTCGTGGGCGAACTGGAGCTGCGCGAAGTTACGGGCCGCGGTCGTTTCAGGGCCTGGGGTGTGCTGTAACATTGGCACGGTTCGCTCGCATCTGTGCAAGCGTTGTCACCGCCACGCCGACGCCCAGGATCGCAGCGCCGGTCCAGGTGAGCAGCGCGTAATTTTCCCCGAGCCACAGGATGCCGATAACAAGGCCGACAGCAGAGCCGACATATCCGATCTGGCTGAGATAGACCGGTCCGCCAACGGATTGCAATCGGAAGAAAAGTGCGAACATGGCCGACGCTGCTGCAATCTGCAGGAACACGATCATGGGGATCGAGGGGAGCAGGGTGAAAGCTGACATCTGCCCCGCAATGACAATGCCGATCAAAAGCTGGATGGCTGCGGCAAGGTGACTGCCCGCGGCAAGTTCAAACGGCCCGGAATCGCTCGGCCAGCGGGCGGTACGATAGATGTTTCCAGCCGCCAGCGATACGGGAATGGCAAGTCCGAGCAAGACCCAGATCATCTCGGCCGGTGCTCCGGTCTCGCCCCGCGTCAGGGCAACGGTCACAGCGCCTACGAAGCCGACCAGAATGCCTGCCAGGCCAAGGGCGCTTGGCCGCCTGACACCAAGCATGGTGGACAGCGCGAGGGTGAACACCGGCGACAGGGTGAACATGATGCCCGTATATCCCGCACCCAGATGCGGCACGACCGAGAAGATCAGGATATTCGGGATCGCGTAGGAGATCGCGGCCGTGACCGACAGATAGATGAGCGTAGCGCGGTCGAGCCTGATCCGCGCGCCGCGTGCGAGCACAACAGCGATCAGGACCAGCCCCGCCCCAGCCGATATGACAAAGGCCCATATCATGGGCGGCACGCCTGCCGCAGTCGCCAGCTTCCCAAGCGGAGGGGTGAGGCCCAGAAGGGCCCCATTGGCTACAAGCAGCGCGAGTGCGGAATTCCAGAGCGTTCTCACCTTCGGTCTCCGAAAATTGCAGGCTGGCGTCATCCCGTAGTGGTGCGTGACGACGCAGGATTTCAGGCAGCCATGGCCCGTGCCTTCTCTCCGATGAACTGGCTGAAGCGGTGAATGAAGGATTTCAGGAACTCAGCCGTGTTCTCGTTGGAAAGACGTCCACCCTCATCGAAGAGAGTGGCGGAATTTCCGATATAGGCTTCAGGCTGACCGAGTGTCGGCATGTCGAGGGAGGCCAATGACTGGCGCAGGTGATGGTTTGCACCAAAGCCGCCAATGGCACCAAGTGAGGTGGAAATGATGGCGGCAGGCTTGCCGGTCAGCGCACCTTTTCCATAAGGGCGCGAGCCGATGTCGATTGCGTTCTTCAGGACGCCGGGTACGGAACGCACATATTCCGGGGTGATGAACAGAACGGCCTCGCTCGCAGTGATGCGACTGCGAAATGCCGTCCAGCTCTCCGGCGGCGATGCTTCCAGATCTTCGGAGAAGAAGGACAGTTCGTCGATCGGGACAATCTCGAACTGGTGCTGGGGGACCAGCTCCGGCAAAGCCTCGGCGATCTTGCGGCTGTAGGAACCTTCACGGATGCTGCCAATGATGACGGCGATCTTGCTCATCTCTATTTCCTTCAATGTGATTACCCATCTTTCAAGGAGGTGGGTTCGCGGGTAAAATAGTGATAAGAATCTTAACGTCAAGATACTTTAGGGGGAGAAATATGGGTCGCGCACTATTTGCGGTCGAGCAATGGAGGAAGGAAAAGCCTGATCTCGATCTTCTGCCGATGGAGGTGATCGGGCTTCTTTCGGAAGCATCATCAATGGTGACGCGGAACGGCCTTGCTCCCTTTTTCAAGCGCTGTTGCCTGCAGCCGGGCGAATTTGACGTGCTGGCGACATTGCGCCGGGCGGGCAAACCCCACGCCTTGACGCCCACGGAGCTTTACGAGGCGACGATGGTCACGTCGGGGGCGATGACCAATCGCATCGACCGGTTGGAACAGGCGGGGCTCGTCGCGCGCAAGGCCAATCCCCGGGACAGGCGGGGGGTGGTGGTCGAGCTCACGCAGAAAGGCTTCGAACTCATCGACAAGGCAATCGTGGATCACGTGGAGAACGAGAGACGGCTGCTTTCCGGTCTTAACGAGACGGAGCAAAGACAATTGGCCGGCCTTCTTTGCAAGCTTGTGAGAAGCGAGGCTCTTCAGGACAGCGAGTGATGCCCCCGTCTCAGGCTCGCGCGGCCGCTGCCGTCTTGCTGCCCATGCGCCGCGCCAGTCGCGCTTCAAGTTGCACCAGCGCGTCATAGATGAGGACGGCGAAGAGGCCGACGATCAGGCCGCCTTGCAAGACATAGGCGGTGTTGTTGGTGAGCAGGCCTGCGATGATGACTTCGCCAAGCGTGCGCGCGGCAACCGTAGAGCCTATCGTGGCGGTGCCAAGGGCGATCACGACCGACAGGCGGACGCCCGTGAGGATGACGGGGAGTGCCAGCGGCAGTTCCACCTGGATGAGGCGCTGGCGGCGGTTGAGGCCTATGCCGCGCGCGGCCTCCATCGTGGCGGGGGGAAGGGTTGCAAGACCGGTCACCGCGTTTTCGAAGATGGGCAGCATGCCGTAGAGAAAGAGCGCGATGAGCGTCGGCCCGGCACCAAAGCCGAGCATGGGCACTGCAAGCGCCAGAACGGCGACCGGCGGAAAGGTCTGGCCGAGATTGGCAAGCGTGCGCGAAAGCGGGAGAAAGGCGGCACCCGCAGGCCGCGTGACCAGAATTGCAAGCGTGACGGCCACGAGCGTTGCAGCACCTGAGGCAAGCGCGACCAGCCCCAGATGGCTGAGCGAGAGATAGAGGAAGGAGGCGCGGTCATAGATCACCGGACCGTTCTCCGGCGCGAAGGGCGCAAAGAGCGGCGTGAACCACTCCGGTTGCAAGACAAGAGCCAGGAGCAGGGCAATCAGGACCAGGCGAAGAAGTGCTGCAGACCTCATTGAAGGCTTTCCGCACGCGCCCGGATGGCATCAAGCGTCACCCGGCCGATTACCTGACCGTCACGACTGACAGGCACGGCCGCGCGCCCCGACCACAGACAGGCCGAAAGCGCGTCGCGCAGGCTGGTCCTTTCCGGCAGCGCCTCTCCTGATGCGGGGCCTTCCTCAACAAGCTCCGAAAGGGGAAAGAGCGACAGAAGGCGCAAGGGACGGTCGACGCCGCCAACCATTTCGGCAACAAAGTCCGTCGCCGGGCGGGCGATGATCTCGGCTGGCGTCGCATATTGCACAAGTCGCCCCGCATCCATCACTGCCACGCGGTCGCCGAGATGAATGGCCTCTTCCATGTCGTGGGTGACGAGCAGGATCGTGGAGCCCAGGGTGCGCTGGATGCGCTTCAGGTCCGCCTGTGCACGGGTGCGAATGATGGGATCAAGCGCGCCGAACGGCTCGTCCATCAGAAGCAGGTCGGGACGTGAGGCAAGCGCGCGCGCCACGCCCACACGCTGTTGTTGACCGCCTGAAAGTTCTGCGGGAAAGCGGTTGCGGAATTCCTCCGGCGGCATGGAGAAGAGGTTAAGCAGTTCGTCCACGCGATTGCGTATCTTTTCCTTCGACCAGCCGAGAAGGCGCGGCACCGCGCCGATATTGCGCGCGACCGTGTGGTGGGGAAAAAGCCCATGTCCCTGGATCGCATAACCGATGCGTCGGCGCAGAATGTGCTTGGCAAGGTCTGTTGTCGGCTCGCCATTGATACGCACGCTGCCGGAACTCGGCTCCACCAGCCGGTTGATCATGCGCAACAGAGTGCTCTTGCCCGAACCGGAAGTGCCGACAATGGCCGTAATGGTGCCGGTCTCGACCGTCATCGAGACGGCATCCACGGCAGCCCGTTCGTCATAAAGCTTGGTGATCTTGTCGATCTCGATCATCTTTGGCTCCCGGATTGCGGGCTCGACAGCTCGACGAGAATGTCCATCACGATGGCCGAGACGAGGGCCAGCAGCACCGTGGGCAATGCGCCGAGCAGGATGAGGTCGGTGGCGGTCTGGTTGAGACCTTGGAAAACGAAGGTGCCAAAGCCGCCGCCGCCGATAAGGCCCGCAATGACTGCAAGGCCGATATTCTGCACCAGAACGATGCGCAGCCCGGCGAGGATGACAGGCAGGCCAAGCGGCAGTTCCACGCGCAGGAGGCGCTGCAATTCCGTCATGCCCATGCCGCGCGCAGCCTCGAAGGCGGCTGGTGGCGTCGCATCAAGCCCCGCCACCGTATTGGCGACGACGGGCAGCAGCGAATAGAGAACGAGTGCGAGAAAGGCGGGCATGAAGCCGATGCCCGCAACACCCATTTCGCGCGCGCCGGGCACGGTGGCCGCGACCCAGGCGAGAATGGGGATCATGATGCCGAACATGGCAAGCGACGGGATCGTCTGCAGAAAGCTCAAGACCGGCAAAAGCGAGCGTTGCAGACGGTCGCTGCGATGGCTCAATATGCCGAGTGGAAATCCGATCAGTGCTGCCGCACCCAGTGAGCCAAAGGCGAGCCACAGATGGCGCACCCCCGCATCCCAGAAGGAAGCGGCCCGGCTTGCATATTCCTGCATGATGGAAAGATCGGCGAGTGCGCCCGAGGTCAGGACCGCGGCAAGTGCGGCGAGTGCAGTGAGCAGAACGCCAAGTCGGGTGAGGGGTCCCGGCGAAAGATTGGTCAGCGCATCAGCCAGCAGGAGCGAGAGCACGACGAGCAGGCACCAGAAGCCCGCCCCGGGCGAGACGCGCGCGAATTCGCCTGCTTCGCCAAGAAGGGAGGATGTGCCGGCAACAAGCAGCCAGACGAGCCCTGCAAAACCGATGAAGGCACCGCCAAGGCGCAAGGCGGGCCGCCCTGCGGGAAGCCCGAGAGCAAGCCCCCCGATCAATGCCGCAAGCCCACCTAGGCTCGTGCCGGGCGAGCCGAGAGACCAGGCGGGCACACCTTCACCCGCGACAATGCGATTTGCCGCGAGCGTCATGTAAGGGGCCAGCAGACTGGCCAGCCCCAGAACGGCAAACAGGACGCCCGGTGGTGAGAGGGCGGGCTGGCTGCGCGGCGACATGGGTGGAAAGATCAGTCCAGAACGCCGGTCTGGGTGAGATATTCACGCGCAACGGCTTCCGCCGGCTCGCCACCCACCTGGATGCGGCCATTGAGCTTCTGCAGCGTCGCCATGTCGAGGCCGGAGAAGATGGGGTTCAGCACCGCTGCGATGGCCGGATATTCGTCGAGCACTTCCTTGCGGACCACAGGTGCGGGCTCATAGACAGGCTGCACGCCCTTGTCGTCCTCCATCACCACAAGACCTGCCGCGCCAACGCCGCCATCCGTGCCATAGGCCATGGCCGCATTGACACCGGATGTGCCGCGCGCGGCTGCCTGGATGGTCGCCGCCGTGTCGCCGCCCGAAAGCACGACAGTCTGATCGGATGAGAGTTCGAAACCGTACGCCTCCTGCATGGCAGGCAGGACGGCAGGGGAGGAGACAAATTCGGTCGAGGCGGCAAGCTTCACCTCACCACCTTCCGACACCCATTTGCCGAAATCGGACATGGTCTTCAGCCCATGTTCCTCGGCGAGCGCACCGGTAACTGCGATGGCCCAGGTGTTGTTGGCGGGGGCAGATTCAAGCCAGATGACGTTATTGGCCTCGGCATCGAGTTCAGCGGCGCGCTTGTAGGCGGCTTCGGCATCCTTCCAGACCTCGCTGTCGGCCTCGTTGAAGAAGAAGGCGGCATTGCCGGTATATTCCGGATAGATGTCGATCTGCCCGGCCAGAATGGCCTCGCGCACCACCTGCGTTCCGCCAAGCTGCAGGCGGCGTTCGACGGGAAGACCGGCATCTTCCAAAGCAAGCGCGATCATGTTGCCGAGCAGGCCGCCTTCCGTGTCGATTTTTGAGGAAACGACGATGTCGGCCTGGGCGGTTGTCGTCAGTGCTGCCGAAAGCCCGAGGGCGGCGAGGGCGAAACGCAGTTTCATGGAAGTGCTCCTAAACGGGATCAGTGAATGCTATCTGGAAGATGATCTAGGGCTGCACCGGCAGCTTGGCGACGGGACGGGCGAAAATTTGCTGACAATGGTGGCAGGAACCGGGCGGTCCGGCAAATAAGCGTTTTGTGAAAGGGCGAAATCTGCAGCTCTCACTTCGCTACAACAGGGGGTCGGCTGCGCAGGGCGGCAAACCAGAAACCGGCGCAGAATGTGAGCGAGCCGATGAAGATGGCTGCGAGAACCGGGCCATAGCTGCCCGTGGCCTGCCACAGCAATGCAGCGCCCAGCGGTGCCAATGCCTGCATCACGGTCATGGGGGCGACAATCGAGCCGTTGACCGCACCATAGGCGTGGCGGGTGACCATTTCGGGAATGGCTGCGCCGCGTATGATGGTGGTCATGCCATTGGCCGCACCGTAACCGGCGGCAAGGCAGGCGATGATGAGGAGATTGGGTGGCGCATAGGCAAAGCCGATCACCACCAGCGGAAAGACAATAACGATGGCCGAGCCGAGCTGGCGCACGGAAAGATCGTGTGCGAGCGCACGGACGGCGATGCGGCCGGCGACCTGCGCGGGGCCTATGACGGTCAGCACCATCACGGTTGCCGCAGCATCAAGACCCCGTTCCAGAAGCAGCGGATAGAAGTGATAGGTCAGCGCGGAGAAGGTGCCCACATAGGAAATCCATGCGACCATCAGACCCCAATAGGCGGGCAGCCGCATGGCCGCGCGCACCGCTGCGCGTCCGGCAAGGGGTGCGGCTTCGTCGGCTGCAAGCGGTACGGGGGCAGCATCGCGGTCCGGGTCGATCGCCCGTGCATAGAGCGTGCCGCATATGACGATATTGACGCCGGCCATGGCGAGCAGCGCGCCGCGCCAGCCCTGGGTATCGATGAGGTACTGGATGAGCGGTATGAAGACCGTGCTGGCAAAGCCGCCCCAAAGCGTGAGCGCGGTGATCGCTCCGCGCGCCCTTGTCGGGCCGACCCTGCGGGTGACCACTGCGAAAGCCGGCTCATATAGCACCGCGGCCTGCGTACAGCCGAGAAAGGCAAGCACGGGGTAGTAGAGCCAAAGCGTGTCCACTTGTGACCAGAGCGCCAGAAGCAGGCCGGCGGCAATGGATGCACCCGCCATGACCTTTCGGCCATGGCCACGGTCGATGGCAGCACCTACCGGATAGGCGGCAAGACTGGCGAGCAGCATGCCAAGCGTGGCCGCGGCATAGATCTCGGTTTTGGTCCAGCCGAGATCACCACGCATGGCTTCTGCAATGAGCGGGAAGCCGTACCAGATCGTGCCCCATGAGCAGATTTGCGCGGCACCAAGCATGTTGATGAAGCGGCGTTCGCCGCGCGGGGCAGAGGCGGCGGTCATGATGTCGATCAGCCGCAGCCGGTGAGCGCGGGGGTGATTGCTCGAGGAGGAGACCCTTCCACGCAACATTCATCCACCAGATAACCGATGAGCGCGTTCATCGCCGTATAGTTGGCGCGGCAGATCAGCGTGGTCGCACGGCGTTCACGGGTGATCAGCCGGGTCTCGTCCAGCCGCTTTAGGTGATGGGACAGCGTGGAGGCGGGGATTTCCAGCTTCTGCTGGATCGTGCCGACGGGCAGCCCCTCGTCACCGGCGCGCACAAGGGCGCGGTAAAGCTTGAGACGGATCGGATGGCCCAGGGCCTCAAGCTGCATCACTGCGGTGTCGAGTTCCATGGCGGTCCTCTCAGATCGAGCGCTGATTGACGCGTCGGGAAACTTGCTCCGCCGTCTCCACGCGCTCGGAATAGCGGTCGACAAGGTAGTCGGAACGCTCGCGAAGCAGAAGCGTGAACTTCATCAGCTCCTCCATCACGTCCACGATGCGGTTGTAATAGGGCGACGGCTTCATCCGGCCGTTTGCGTCAAATTCATTGAAGGCCTTGGCGACGGAAGACTGGTTGGGAATGGTGAACATGCGCATCCAGCGGCCGAGTATGCGAAGCTGGTTCACCGCATTGAACGACTGCGAACCACCACAAACCTGCATGACAGCAAGCGTGCGGCCCTGGGTCGGGCGCACTCCGCCAAGCGACAGCGGCAGCCAGTCGATCTGCGCCTTCATGATGCCGGTCATGGAGCCGTGGCGTTCCGGCGAACACCAGACCTGTCCCTCCGACCACATGGAAAGTTCGCGCAGCTCCTTCACCTTCGGATGATCGGGTGTCTCGGCATCGGGAAGCGGCAGTCCGCTCGGATTGAAGATGCGCACCTCCGCACCTAGCCGGCGAAGAATCCGCGCCGCCTCTTCCGTAGCGAAGCGCGAATAGGAGCGTTCGCGAAGCGACCCATAGAGCATGAGGATGCGCGGTGCATGGCGCATGCGCGGCGCGTTGAACAGCCTGTCCTCGTCAACGGGCGGGAAAAGCTCGCTCTCCAGATTGGGAAGGTCGGAAAGGGATGAGGGGCTGTTAGACATTCTGCGTGCTCTGATTATTTCGAATATAATCGAAATAGAGGCGAAAGGCCTCACGGTCAACTGTTTGTTCGAAGAATATCGAAATAGGGTTTACGGAGGTGGTGCGCAACAAGGGAAATCGCGCATGAATTGCATTTGCGACAGTTCGCAGTCGTTTTTGCATGTCCGCGCGCAGAAAAATGTTCCGAATGATCTGTCGCTCAAGTGTCTGATATTGCAGGCTGCTGCCGATTGGATTCGGTGACGCGGCCACCGTCGAACCTATCTCGCCGCAAATTTGGTATTCCAAAATTCCAAAATGCCGATTAGTGTCCTCTCGAAGTCGGGGGGACGAGCGTGAATTACGAATTGCGATACAAGGGTGCGGCGCCGGTTTCGGTTTGTCTGGCAGGGGCAGGGGGCTTTGGCCGCAGCTTTCTGGTGCAGAGCCGCTCCATACCACTGATCGCGGTACGTATCGTGGTGGAGCGTGACGCTTCCATCGCTGTCGCCACGCTCAAGGCTGTCGGGCTTGAGGAAAGCGAGATCGCACTTTGCGCCTCGCCCGCCGAGGCCGCGGCGGCATGGGAGCGCGGTAACATGGTCGTTGTGGACGACATGGCTCATGTGGCCGCACTTCCCTATCAGGTGCTTGTCGAAGCCACGGGGCATCCGGAGGCGGGAGCGCGTCACGCGCATATGGCGGTCTCCGCGGGCCGCCACGTGGCCCTTGTCTCCAAGGAAGTGGACAGCGTTATCGGTCCCGGTCTTTCCGCGATGGCGCAGTCGAATGGCTGTGTCGCGACACCCGTGGACGGCGACCAGCCGAGCCTGCTGATCAGCCTCATCACCTGGGCGCGCGTCCTGGGACTTGAGATCATCGGCGCGGGCAAGTCCAGTGAATATGACTTTGTCTATGATCCCGACGCAAAAGAGCTGACCTGCAATGGCCGCGTGATTTCACTGCCCGGTATGGCAGAGCTTATGAGCGGTCCGGACGTGACGCTGCTCGACCGCGTTGCCCGCCGCGCGCAAGTCGCTTCCATGATCAATCAGCGTGCAGTGCCGGATCTGTGCGAACTGTCCGTCGTTGCCAATGCAACGGGCCTCCAGCCCGACCGCGCGGATTTTCACTCACCGATCGCCCGTATTCAGGAGGTGCCGTCGCTGTTCCGCCCCGCGGAAGAAGGTGGACTGTTTGCAAATGGTGGAGTGCTGGACGTCTTCCACTGCCTGCGGCTGCCCACCGAGTTGAGCCTGGCCGGCGGTGTCTTCATCACCGTGCGCTGCAATGATGCCGAGACATGGAAGATGCTGGGCGAGAAAGGCCACACTCTGGCGCCCGACGGCAGGACGGCGATGATTGCCACGCCACGCCATTTGTTAGGCGTTGAGGCCGCGACCACCATTCTCGATGCCGCAATTCTGAACGAGACCAATGGCGGCGTGAAGCCGGCTCATCATGTGGATCTGGTGGCTTGTGCCACTGCCGACCTGCCTGCGGGGACCGTGCTTTCCATGGGCGGTCATCATCACACGATCGACAATGTCGCCGCGCGCATACTGCCAGCCCGCAGGCTAGATGAAGATGCACCGGCACCTTTCTATCTCGCCGCCAATCGCCGGCTGAGACAGGCCGTTCGCGCGGGCGCGAATATCACGATGCAGGATCTGGAAATTCCCGAAGAAGACGAGCTGCTCGGTCTCCGGCGCTGGCAGGACGGGCACTTCTTCGGGTTGAGCGATGCCCCCGCTCGAAATGAGGGCTTGGAAGTTCACCAACAGAGGGAGGAGAAGGTTCGATGAAACAGATGTTCAAGGCAGCGGTTGCTGTCGCAGCAGTCGTGGCAGCCATGCCGGCCATGGCGCAGGACGAATACCCCAACAAGACGGTTGAAGTGATCACCCATGCCGGTGCCGGTGGCGGTACCGACGTTACCACTCGCATGATGATGATCCGCGGACGTCGCCTGCTTGGTCAGGACATGGTCGTGGTCAACAAGAGCGGCGGTGCCGGTGTTGTCGCCATGAACTACTTCAAGGACAATATCGACAACGACCACATGCTCATGACCTTCACCAGCGGTCATGCAATCCAGATCGCGGCTGGCAAGACCGGCCTGACCATGGACGAAATGCGCCCCATCGCGCGTGGCACCGACGATCCGCAGATCTTCATGACGCGCTGTGACAGCGAGTACAACTCGCCGCAGAAGCTCGTCGATGCGATGAAGGACAATGCCATCAAGTTCGGCACCGCCAATCTCGGCGATATCGACCAGATTTCCACCTATGTTTTCGCCAAGGAAGCAGGCCTGACCCAACCGACCATCGTGCCGTTCTCCGGCGGTGGCGAAGTGGCAACGCAGCTCGTCGCGGGCTCGGTCGATGTCGGCGTGCTCAACCTTGCCGAAGCCGCAGCCCAGATCGAGGCAGGCGATATCTGCCCGCAGATCATCCTTGCCGAAGAAGGCATGTCGGTGATCCCCGATGCGGTAACGTCCTACTCGCTGGAAATCCCCGTGTCATTCTCGACCATCCGCGGTTTCGTGGCACCGGCCACCATCACCGACGAACAGGCCGCGATCCTGGAAGAGAAGCTGGTCGAAGCGATGAATCACTCCGTCTACCAGGGCTACCTGACCTCGGTCGGTCTTGATGGAAAATCCGTTGTCGGCTCGGAAGCCTGGGGCAAGCAGATGTCCAACATGGTGAAAGCCATGGGGCCTGCACTCGAAGAACTCGGCCTGAAGTAATCGGAGCGGTCCGGCATGTCACATCTGGAAGAACTGCAGTCAGACCTGCCGGACCGCAAGACCGGCACGAGGGAGAAACCGGCGCTCGCCGATCTCCTGGTGCCGGTCTTCATCTTCATCTTTGCCGGCGTGGTGACCGCGCTGGCACTGACCTTCGATCGCGCGCCTGCCGCCTTTGTCGGCTCCGGCATGCAGCCGCGTGCCTTTCCAATTTTTCTGATGGGGGCGGTGATCATTCTCAACCTCTTCCTCATTCGAGAAACCATCAAGAACCCGCCGGAGAGGCGCGAGCCCCTGGACGGCATGGTCTGGATCACCATCGCACTGATGGGCGTGTTCGCGCTCGTCACCACGTTCGCGGACATGATGCTGGCGCTGGCGATCACGATCTTCGCCAAGTCGCTTCTGTGGGGCGAGAGGCGCGTCTGGGTGGCGCTTGCGCTGGCGATCCTGACGCCGCTGACGATCCTTCTGTTCTTCGATCTCGTGCTTGAAGTCCGCTTTCCCCGCGGCTGGCTGACCAACATCTATTACGGCTGAGGAGAAGCAGGATGTATGACGCGATTGCCGCCATGGGGTCGGTGTTTCTCGATCCCTATCTGATCTTCCTCGTGGCCATAACAACAGTCGGTGGCGTGATTATCGGAGCGTTGCCCGGTCTGGGTGCGACGACAGGTGCGGCGCTGCTGCTGTCTTTCACGCTGACCATGGAGCCGATCCACGCGATCACGGTCCTGACGACGATCTATGTCTCCGCGACCTTTGCGGGGTCGATTACAGCAATCCTGATCAACACACCGGGAACATCCTCTTCCGCCGTGACCTGTCTGGACGGCTATCCGCTGGCGCAGCGCGGGGAGGCGGGGCGTGCGCTCGGCGTGGCGGTGGTTTCCTCCACATTTGGCGGCATCTTTTCGGTGATCGCGCTCGCCATTGCAGCACCGATGATGGCATCGGTCGCCTATGAATTCCGCCCGCCGGAATATTTTGCCCTGACACTGTTCGGCCTCTCAATGCTCGCAACCATCTCCGGCGGCGGTGCGGTGAAGAACCTGATCGGCGGCATGTTCGGCGTTTGGCTGGCAACGATCGGAGCAGACAAGTCTACCTCCATCGAGCGCTTCATGTTCGGCCAGTACGAACTTTACGAAGGTTTGGACTTCATCTCCGTCATGATCGGTCTGTTCGCCATGTCGGAACTGCTGGTTCAGGCGGGGGCGCTGAAAAATTCGGCCGCCGTGGTGCGGATGAAGGCGATCAAGCTTCCCTCCATGGACGACTATCGCAAGATCTGGCGCGCGGTGCTGCGCTCCTGCGGCATCGGCACTTTTGTCGGCATCCTGCCGGCGGAAGGCGCGACCGTCGCCTCCATGATCGGCTATTCCGAAGCCCGCCGCTGGTCGAAGAATCCGGAAGAGTTCGGCAAGGGCTCCATCGAGGGCATTGCCGGTGCGGAGGCCGCAAACAATGCGGCAACCGGTGGCGCGATGGTGCCGACCATGGTGCTGGGCATTCCAGGCTCCGGCACGGCGGCGGTCATCCTGGTTGGCCTGCTGGTGCACGGTCTTCGCCCCGGCCCCTATCTCTTCACCGAGCAGGTGGACACGGTCTACGGCATTTTCGGCGCCATGCTGCTTGCCAATCTGATGTTCCTGGTCATCGGCCTTTTCTTTGCCAAGCAGTTTGCCCGCGTCTCGCTTATCCCGATCCCGATCCTGTGGCCGATCGTGTTCGCGCTGTCGATCATCGGTGCCTATGCGCTCAACCAGTCAATGCTGGATGTGTGGCTCGTGCTGATCTTCGGCGTGGTCGGCTTCTTCATGCGCCGCTTCGGCTTTGACGTGGCGCCGGTCGCCATCGGCCTGATCCTTGGTCACATGGTCGAGACCAATCTGCAGAACTCGCTGAAGATCTTCGACGGCGCGTGGTGGATGATCCTCACCCAGCCTTTGGCCCTGCTTTTCATCGTGCTTTCCGCAATCACCCTTTTCGGTCCGGCCCTGCTTGCGCGCTTCAAGCGCCGGGCAGCCTGACCGCAGTTACGAGGAGTATTTCATGACCAAGATAAAATCCGTTCGCACGCGTGTCTGGACCTGGAAGGGGCCGACCGTTCCGCCCACCGGCAATTTCTGCACAAATGCTTCGGATGCCCTGCGCATCGAGGGTGACGCGATGGCCTCCTTCCGCTTTCACCAGTGGCTGACCTGCGAGGTCGAGGCCGAGGACGGTACGATCGGTATCGGCAATGCGGCCCTGGCGCCGACCGTCGTCAAGCAGGCGATCGACGAATGGTATGCACCGCTGGTTATCGGCGAAGACCCGTTCGACTACGCCTATATCTGGGAGAAGATGTATCGGCGCAGCCATGCCTGGGGCCGCAAGGGCATCGGCATGACCGCGATCTCGGCGGTGGACATCGCCATCTGGGACCTGATGGGCAAGCTGGTCGGAAAGCCGGTCTTCAAGCTTCTGGGCGGACGGACAAAGGACAAGATCCCGGTCTATTATTCCAAGCTCTATGCAGGACCGATCGAGAGCATGCAGCGTGAGGCCGAGGAAGCCATGAAGAATGGCTACAAGGGCTACAAGTCCCGCTTCGGCTTCGGCCCGAAGGACGGCATGCCGGGCATGCGCGAGAATCTCAAGCGTGTCGAGGCCGTGCGCGAGGTCATCGGTTACGACAACGACCTGATGCTTGAATGCTATATGGGCTGGAACCTCGATTACGCGAAGCGCATGCTGCCCAAGCTGGAGAAATACGAGCCGCGCTGGGTCGAGGAGCCGGTCATTGCCGATGACGTGGAAGGCTATGCCGAGCTTAACGCAATGGGCAGTGTTCCGATCTCCGGCGGCGAGCACGAATTTTCCGTCATCGGCTGTGCCGAGTTGATCCGGCGCAAGGCCGTCAGCGTCCTGCAATATGACACCAATCGGGTGGGTGGCATCACTGCGGCGCAGAAGATCAACGCCATTGCCGAAGCAGCCCAGATCCCCGTCATCCCGCATGCCGGACAGGCCCACAACTATCACCTGACCATGTCGAACGTGAACTGCCCGATCGCCGAGTATTTCCCGGTGCACGACGTCGAAGTAGGCAACGAGCTGTTCTACTATATCTTCGAGGGTGACCCGGAGGCTGTGGACGGCTTCCTGCAGCTTGACGATGACAAGCCGGGGCTCGGCATCACAATCACCGACAAGCATCTGAGCAATTTCGAGATCACGGAATGACGACCTATAGCGGCATCTGGCCGGTTGCGCCGACACCCTTCAACGAGGATGGCAGCGTCGACTACGAGGGCATGAAACGGGTGATCGACTGCATGGTCGATCAGGGCAATGACGGCATCTGCATCCTCGCCAATTTCTCCGAGCAGTTCCTGATTTCCGACGAGGAAAGACGCAAGCTGACGGAGCTTTCGCTAAAGCATCTGGCGGGACGTCTTCCCTGCATCGTCACGATCAGCCATTACGCAACGGATATCGCGGTGGATCGCGCGGCCCACGCCAAGGCAAATGGCGCGGATATCGTGATGATGATGCCGCCCTATCATGGCGCGCTGCTGAAGGGTACGCCGGAGCAGACCTTCGAGCAGTTTGCCCGCGTGGGCGAAGTGGGCATTCCTATCATGGTGCAGGATGCGCCGCTTTCGGGCGTCGAGCTCTCCGTGCCGCTTCTGGTGAGGATGGCGCGCGAGATCGAGATGGTGAAGCTTTTCAAGATCGAGTGTCCGCAGGCCGCAGCAAAGCTGCGCACGCTGATTGCCGAAGGCGGTGATGCCATTGAAGGTCCGTTCGACGGTGAGGAGGCGATAACGCTCCTGGCCGACCTCGAGGCGGGTGCCACCGGCACGATGACATCGGCCATGATCCCGGACCAGATCAAGCCGGTACTTGAGCGTCATGCCGCCGGCGACCGCGACGGAATGATCGCGGCCTATGAACGTGTGGCGCTTGCCATCAATCACGAAAACCGCCAATGCGGTTTCCGTTCGGCCAAGGCTGCAATGGTTGAAGGCGGCGTGATCCGTTCGGAATTCTGCCGTCATCCGATACCGCCGCTGCATCCGCAGACGCGGGACCTGCTCTTGCGTCTCATCCGGCCACTGGATCCGGTGGTTCTGAACTGGGGGAAATGATCGTGGTCACGAATTCCGCATTGTCAGACCTTCAGGGAAGCGATCTGGAACTGCAGCGCCCGCGCGCGACGCTGGTCGAGATCGCCGCCGACAAGTTGCGCGAATTCATCTTGCTGGAAAAGCTTCCACCCGGGGCCAGCATCTCGGAGCGTGACGTGGCTGCCGCCCTTGGCATCAGCCGCACACCCCTGCGCGGTGCGCTGACGCTCCTGGAGCAGGATGGGCTGGTCGAATATTCGGTAACGCGCCGACCGCATGTCGCCGATCCTTCCCTGGAAGAAGTGACAGAGAACCTCGTCGTCATGGGGGCGCTTGAAGCGCTTGGCGGCGAACTTGCCTGCGCCAATGCGAGCGACGAGGAAGTGAACAATATCGTCGACCTCCAGCAGAAGATGGCGGCTGGGGCCGATACACTCGAGCCCCTGGAATTCTTCCGCACCGACATGGCGATGCATCAGATGATCATCAAGGCAAGCGGAAACCGCGCCCTTATCGAGACCCACGCACGGTTCAATGCGCGTCTGTGGCGGGCGCGCTTCGTATCCTCGCGACGCAGCGACGGCCGCCAGCAGACGCTTGCCGAACATGCAGCCATCGTCGACGCCTTGAAGCGCCGCGATGCCAGGGCAACCGCAGGTGCCTTGCGTGAACATCTCAGATCAGCCGTGACGAACATTTCCGTAGCGCTCGAAGAACGGCGCGCGGCAAAGGAAAAGGAATAGATCATGCGCCCGAAAATTGGCCTTATACCTGGCGATCCGAGCGGAATCGGGCCTGAACTCTGCGCACGGTTGCTTTCGGAAAACTGCACTGCAGATGCCGACATCCTGCTTTTGGGTGACAGGCATGTCTTCGAACGCGGCCAGGAGCAGGCTGGACTCAGCCATCTGATGGTCGAGGTGGATGCGGCGAGCGAAGACTGGACGAAAACGCCCCGTTTCGCCTTTCACCCGATGCAGACCATCGCACCGGACGAGGTCGAGATCGCGAAGAACACAAAAGCTTCCGGCAGTTCCACGCTCAAGGTTCTCGATCAGGCGCTCGAATTCGTCCAGGCGGGCGTGATCGACGCCATATGCTTTGCGCCCTTCAACAAGGCCTCCATGCATCTGGCGGGCATCGGCCATGCGGACGAGCTTCATTACATGGCGGAGAAGCTTGGAGCCACCGGCTATATCTCGGAGCTCAACACGCTTGACGGCATGTGGACGAGCCGCGTGACGAGCCATATCGCGCTTCGTGAAGTTGCCGACGTGATCGACGGCGAGCGCATCAAGGAAGCAACCCATCTCATCCATGATGTCCTGCGCCGCGCCGGCTATGAGCGCCCGCGCATCGCGGTCGCAGCACTCAATCCTCATGCAGGTGACAATGGCAATTTCGGCCGCGAGGAGATCGACGTGATCGAGCCTGCTGTGCGCGAAATGGCCGAAAGCCAGATGGCGGTGGAAGGGCCGACACCCTCGGATACGGTCTTTCTGAAGGTGACCCGGGGCGAGCTGGACGCGGTGGTGACCATGTATCACGACCAGGGCCAGATCGCGCTGAAACTGCTTGGCTTCGACCGCGGCGTTACTGTCCAGGGCGGTTTGCCCGTGCCCGTCACCACGCCGGCCCACGGCACCGCCTTCGATATCGCGGGGCAGGGTGTTGCCGATGTCGGCGCGATGAAAGCCGCCTTCCAGATTGCCTGCAACATGGTGAAGAACTGGGACCGGGAGCAAATGTCCGGCACCCGCGAAGCAGCTACCGCATAAGACCCTGAAGCGCAGACCGTTCGTTCTCCCGCGGTGAAACCAGCGCCAACTCAAAGCCCCGCCGACCTGCCGGTCCGCGGGGCTTTTTTTGTATTGAAGGAGGTAAAGCGCCGGTTCGATTGATGCGGCTGCTATTGCAGCCTGCGCCCATCATCCGTTGCGAAGTAGTGCAGATGGGTTGGATCGAAGTTCAGCGGGATCTGCTCGCCGCGCTTGAGATGAACGTCAGGGGCGAGACGTGCAGTCAGTTCCTGTCCGCCGAACGCACAGATTGCCATCGTGTCGGAGCCGAGCGGTTCCTCCACCTCGAGCGTCGCCGTGATGCTGTTTGTTGCCGATCCGAGAGCGAAATGTTCCGGCCTGATACCCACATCGAGCGTTTGCCCATCGGCTGCAGCGATCTCGCCCAGGGGCAGTGAAGCGCCTCCCACCCGCAAGATGGGCCGGCTACCCGATCGGTCGACAATGCCGGAAAACAGGTTCATCTGTGGAGAGCCGATGAATTCTGCCACGAAGCGGCAATTCGGCCTGTTGTAAAGCTGGATTGGCGGGCCCTCCTGCACGATATGCCCGTCGCGCAGCACCACGACGCGATCGGCCAATGTCATCGCCTCGGTCTGGTCGTGCGTCACATAGATGGTGGTGGTCTGCAACAGGGCGTGCAGCCGCTTGATCTGGGTGCGCATCTCGACGCGCAGCTTCGCATCGAGGTTCGAAAGGGGCTCATCGAAGAGGAAGACGGAAGGCTCACGAACAATCGCGCGCCCCATGGCCACCCTCTGCCGCTGGCCACCTGAAAGCTGTCCCGGCCTTCGATCAAGATAGGGCGCGATCTGCAGCATTTCGGCCGCTTCCTCCACTCGCGGTCGGATCTTGTCAGCGCTCCAGCCTCGCATTTTCAGGCCAAAGCTGATGTTTTCCGCGACCGTCATGTTCGGATAGAGCGCGTAGTCCTGGAAGACCATGGCCACATCCCGGTCGCGCGGTTCCATCTCGTTGACCACGCGGTCGCCAATGCGCAGCACGCCGTCCGAAATCGTCTCCAGGCCCGCGATCATGCGCAGCATCGTGGATTTGCCGCAGCCGGACGGACCCACGAAAGCGACGAACTCGCCATCTGCCACATCGAGATCCACACCATGGATCGCCCGGACGGTCCCGTAGTCTTTGACGATCCGGCTCATTCGGATCTCTGCCATGCCCGCTCCTCCCAACATCAAGTTGACGGTTGCATTATCGATAATAAGAGTGTTATCGATATTGATAATGGAAGCAAGCCCCATCCTCAAGTTCCAGGGAGGAGCGTTACGATGGCAGTCGAAACCTTCAGCAGTGCCCAGGTGGTTGATCTCGTCCCGCGGCAGTCCAATCGGCGTAGCCACGCGGTGTTTGTCGCGCTGCAGAAAGAAATCGTCCTTGGCGTGCTGAAGCCCGACCAGGTGCTGACGGAGCTTGATCTGGCAGAACGCTTCAATTGCAGTCAGGGGACCGTACGCGAGGCATTGTTGCAGCTGAGCGAGGAAGGACTTGTCAATCGGCAGCCACATCGCGGTACCCGCGTCGCTCCCTGTCGAAGTCACGATGCGCGGGCCTTGCTTCAGATACGGCGCGAAGTCGAGTGCGGCTATCTCTCCCGCGTGCTGGAGCGCACCGATGACGCGCTTCTCGCACGGTTGCGGGAGCTGCTCGACGGAATGCGCAATGCCGCGCGCGACAATGACGAGTACCGTCTGTCCGTCCATGATCGGGCATTTCATCTCACGCTGTTCGAGACAGCGGACCTGGCTCTGGTCACGCCGATCCTGGCGCGCTGCCTCATTCACAATCACCGGTTCAAGATCCTGAATTCGAAGCCCAACCGGGCGCTGGTCGAGACAGCCGAGCGTCATCTGCCGATCATCGCTGCCTTGGAGCAGCGCGATGAAGGCGGGCTGCATCAGGTTCTGTCGCACCACATCGCCACGATCGTGGATCTAGGGCCTGATCTGACCCTGGGCGAGGGGAGTGCCCGATGAGCGCGCCCAGTCCCGGTATGAAGGCGCTTCTCGACAGGCTTTCCGTAGAGGATGCAGGCCTGCCCGATCCTACCACGCTGCCCGCGTTCCAGGGGCGCGCCCTTGCCGCCTTGAGCAATCTTCGGTGGAACGAAAACCTCCCCGAGATGGCCGAAGCCAGAACTGTTTCCATTGCCGATATGGCCGCCCGATGGGTGGTGCCTCCGAAGGGGTCTGGCGACAGGGTGATACTTTACGTTCATGGAGGCGGCTGGGCGTTCTGTTCGGCTGCAACCCACGAAGGTGCCGCGCGCAGGCTGGCGCTTGCCTGCGAGGCACCCGTCCTGAGCCTGGAGTACCGTCTGGCTCCCGAGCACCCGTTCCCGGCAGGGCTGCAGGATGTGCTTGAAGCGTGGTCGGCACGCAGTCGTGATCGCCGCTGGACGCTGGCGGGTGACAGCGCCGGGGCAAATCTTGCGCTTGCTGCGATGCTCCAGATGCAACAGGAAGACCTGCCCGAGTGCGCGCTGCTGTTCTACGGGGTTTACGGAGCCGATTTCAGCACGCCGTCCTACAGGAAATACGCGGATGGTCCGGGTCTCAGCCGCGCGAAGATGATGCGTTACTGGGACTGGTATGCCTCACACGAACAGCGCGGCGATCCACAGGTCGCACCGCTTGGTGCCAGCGATGCACAGCTGTCGCGGCTTCCACCACTTTACCTGAACGCGGCGGAAATCGACCCGCTGCATTCGGACACCGAGGCATTGGCCGAAAGGTTGGCGGCGCTTGGGCGCTCCGACCGTTTCGATCACGTGGAGGGCGTGGTCCACGGCTTCATGCAAATGGGCGCTTTTCTTCCGGAGGCGAGGGAAGCCTTCCGCAAGGCGGGAGCCTTTTTCAAAGACGTGCCGCACGAGTTTCGCAGCACGCACAACAGGGAGGAGATATCATGAGAATGCTTAAAGTCCTGACGCTCGCGTCAGCAATGGCCCTGAGTGCCGGGTTGGCGCATGCCGACAGCACCGTGCGCTTCTGGTACCACTTCGACAATGCAGACAACCCCATGGATGCGTTGGTCGAAAAGTTTGAGGCTGCCAATCCGGGCATCACCGTGGAAGCGGAAAACGTGCCGTGGAACAGCTATTACGACCAGCTCTACACTTCGATCATCGGCGGCAATGCACCTGATGCCGCGATGGTGAAGATGTTCGCTCTGCCGCGGCTGGCCGAAATGGGAGCGCTGGAACCTCTTGATGCCATGCTCGAGAGCTGGGACGGGACCGCAAACCTCCAGGACAATCTACTGGAACTGACCAAGGGCCCCGACGGGAAGCACTACTATCTTCCGGTGCAATATGTGGTCCTGTATCTCTACTACCGGACCGACATGTTCGAGGAACTGGGTCTTTCCGTTCCAAAGACCTGCGACGAGTTTCGTGAGGCGGCGAAAGCCCTGACGCGCGACACCGACGGGGACGGACAGATCGATACCTACGGTTTCGGAATGCGCGGCGGCAAGGGTGGGCACGATCATTGGGCCACTTTTACGCTTTCGCGTGAAGGCGTCACGCTGGAAGAAGGACTGGATTCGGAAGCGGGAGTGGCTGGCACGCAGTATGTCGTTGACCTGTTCCGTCAGGACGAAGTGTTCCCTCCATCCGCACCGAATGATGGCTTCCAGGAGATCATCGGCGCCTTCAAGGCAGGCAAGACCGCGATGACCATCCACCATATCGGCAGTGCCAACGGCATGGTTGAAGCACTGGGCGACAAGGTCAGTGCCGCTCCCGTACCGGAATGTGGTGGTGGCCGCTGGACCGGCTTTGGCGACGAAAGCACCGCCATTCTTTCGAGTGCAGAAGACAAGGAAGCAGCCTGGAAGTGGATCTCCTTCCTTTCTTCGGAAGGTAACAACACCACTTTCAACGAAGCGACGGGTCAGCTCCCCGTGGTCAAGGCTGACAGCGAGAACTGGAGCCTGCATCCGCAGCGTTTCGTGAAGGCCACTGTCGACAGCCTTCCCTTCGCGGAACTCTTGCCGAACGTGCCGGAGACCTCCGATTTCGTGAACACGGTATGGCCGGTCTCGATGCAACGTGCGCTCACAGGTGAGATCACGGCAGAAGAGATGAATGCCGAGATCAGCGAGTTGTTCGCGAAGTAGAGCGTTCAGGGCGGAGCGCGCCCAAGCGCTCCGCCATCAAAGCCGAGGCAAATTCATGAGTGACCTAACCGTACTAGCGGGGCCATCGCGGCCGCGCCGGAACCTCGCGCGCGAGATCATGCCCTATGCGATGCTCACGCCAGCCGTTCTGGTGACGCTTGCCATCGTCTTCCTGCCCATGGTGCAGACGGCGTGGATGAGCCTCCACGAATATGTGCTCTTCCGGCCGAACGATTTCGTTTGGGTCGGGCTGGAAAACTTCAAGGCGGCGCTTCAGGACGAGGTCTTCTGGATTTCGCTCAGGCATACCATCATCTGGATGGCCACGACCATTCCAGCGCAGCTGCTGCTCGGCTTGATAACGGCACTTCTGCTCAATCAGGACTTTCCCTGGCGCCCGGTCGCACGTGCCCTCATCATCATCCCCTGGGCGCTGCCATCGGTCGTGATCGCACTGATGTGGGTGTGGATCTATGACAGCAATTACGGGGTGGCCAACGAGTTCCTGCTGCGTCTCGGGCTCATACAGCGTGCCGTGCCCTGGTTGGCCGATCCCGATACGGCTCTTGCAGCGATCATCCTGACGCTGACATGGCAGGGTTTCCCGTTTTTCGCGGTCATGATCCTTGCGGGATTGCAGTCGATCCCGCGCAGCTATTACGAGGCGGCATCCATTGATGGCGCGTCGGCGTGGCGGCAGTTCTGGCACATCACCTTGCCCGGAATATCCGGTGTGATGATGACCGCCGTGCTGTTGCGCATGATCTGGGTCGCCAACAGCTTCGACGTGATCTTTGTCATGACCGGCGGCGGTCCGGGCTACGCGACCTATACCCTGCCGCTCTACGCTTTCGTCAAGGCGCGCACAAATCTCGATTTCGGCTACGGATCAGCTCTGGCAGTCCTGTTCACGATGCTGCTCATGGTGGTCGTGCTGTTCTATCTCCGGCGTACCAGAAAGGCGATGGACTGATGGCCCTTCACACGCGTCCCCTGCATAAACGGATATTGCTGGTCGAGCTGCCGATGCTCGCAATCCTGATATTCACGCTCGGCCCCTATCTGTGGATGTTTCTCACCTCGGTCAGCGATGAAGCGACACTGTTCACCGAAGGCCCTTCCATCTGGAACGCGACGCTTGAAAACTATTCCCGCCTGTTCCGCACTGTCGGGTTCGGCTCAAATCTGCTGGACAGCTTCATTGTTGCACTGGGAACGGTAGCGGTGGGACTGTCCCTCAGCGTGACAGCCGCCTACGCCTTCTCGCGTTTCAATTTTCGCGGCAAACGCATCCTGATGCTGCAGTTCCTGCTCATCAACATGTTCCCGCTCGTGCTTCTCATCCTGCCGCTCTTCGTCCTCATGCGCGTCCTGGGGCTGTTGGATACGCATCTGGCCCTGATCATCGCCAACTCCACCATCGCCATACCGTTCTCCATCTGGATGATGGTCAGCTACATGAACGGCATTCCGCGCTCATTGGACGAGGCTGCAATGACGGATGGCTGCACGCGTCTGCAGGCGCTGCGACGGGTGGTCCTGCCGCTTTGCATGCCGGGCATCATTGCCACGGGCATCTACATCTTCATCACCGCCTGGAACGAATATCTCTACGCACTGACACTCGGCGGACGGAACGTGCGCACCATCACTGTGGCCGTGCAGACACTCATCGGTGAATACGAGGTGCAGTGGGGCTTGCTGACAGCGGGCGGCATTGTCGGTGCCATGCCTGCCACCGTGCTCTTCCTTCTGGTGCAACGACGTCTCATCTCGGGCCTGACTCAGGGCGCAGTCAAAGGCTAGGAAAAGGATATTATCTTGGAAAACCCTATAGGTATCATTTCCATGCAGTTCACGCGGCCATTCACGGGCGCGGACCTGCACTATTTCAGCCGCGCGGCTGATCTTGGTTTCGATTTCGTGGAACTGCTTGTTCCCGAGCCCGAGGACAAACTGCCCTTGTCGGATGCCAGAAAGGCTGCCGAAGATGCCGGGATTTTTCTCGTATTGGCGGCCCGCGTAAATCCGCAACGCTCCATCGCCTCCGACGATGAGGCAGCGCGCGCCGGTGGACTGGACTACCTGAAGCATACGGTCGATGTGGCCGCAGAACTGGGCGCAAGGATCGTCGGCGGCCCGCTTTATGGCGAGCCGATGGTGTTTGCCGGGCGCCCTCCGGTGCCACGCAGCGATGATGAGATAGCGGTGCGTGCCGAACGTACCGTGTCAGGTCTGTCGCAAGTGGCTCCACGTGCAAGGGCTGCCGGCGTGACCTTCGCATTGGAGGCGCTGAACAGGTTCGAGACCGACATCGTTTCCACGACACGCCAATGTGTGGAGGTCGTCGACGCGGTGAATGATGAGGGCCTTGGCGTGATGCTCGACACATTCCACATGAACATGGAAGACCGCTCCATTCCCGATGCGATCCGCCTGGCGGGCGACCGAATTGTTCATTTTCAGGCCAACGAAAATCACCGTGGCCATCCGGGGACGGGGCACCTCGACTGGCCTGCAATCATGCGTGCGCTCCACCAGGTCGGTTACGCGGGCCCGATCTCGCTCGAACCGTTCCGTCGTGCAGACGACCGGGTCGCGCTTCCCATAGCCCACTGGCGAGCGCCGCGTGAGGATGAGGGCCCCAAGCTGCGCGCCGGGTTGGGCGTAATCCGCAATGCGCTATCGCTGGCAGGAGTGGATCAATGATCAATATTGGCTGGATCGGTTGCGGCCGTCATGCACGGCAGATGCTTCTGCCGCAACTTGGACGCAACGATATTCGCATCGCGGCTTTGTGCGATCAGGACCATGCCGCACTGACGCGGACTGCCCACGAATATGGAGTGAGTGCCACTTTCGGCGACTTTCGCGAACTCATCAACGCGCCGGGCCTAGACGCGATCGGCATGGCGGTGGGACCGCAGTTGCACGAAGCCGCAACCATTGCCGCTCTTCGCAAGGGTCTCCCCGTCTTTCAGGAAAAGCCGCCTGCTGCGACGGCCGAAGGTGCCCGGCAGGTTGCTGCCGCAGCCGTCAAGGCCCGCAAGCCGGTGGTCACCGGTTTCATGAAACGGTACTCGACCGGCAACAAGATCGCCCGCAACGTGATTGAAGGTGGCAATTTCGGCGCGATCCATGGCGTAACCGCAACCTATATGACAGCTCCGACCTATTTCGTCGGGGAACCGGACTACACCGGGTTCTTCCTGCATCACTGCGTCCACTATATGGACCTGATCCCCTGGTTCATGGGCGAGGACTTCGGCGACATGAATGTGCGCGCCGTTTCCCCCACGCCGGGCAAGCTGCTCCTGCATCTTAATTTCACGGCCAATAGCGGCACGATTGGAAATATCGTGATGGGCACGATCCAGTCCCGTGGTACGCCAATGGAAGAAATTCGCATCATGGGCGATCACGCGCGCCTTCATGTGGACAATGTGATCGATGTCGCTCTCTACCGGGATCCGCCATTCAAGGCAGATGATCCAGCTGCCACGCTCGATCCGGCTTGCGACACGATGGTCTGGCGGCCCAATTTCACAGCAGCCGCGAATGAGGATCACAAGGGCTATGCAGCGCTGCTTGCCGATGCTGCCGCAGTTCTCAAGGGCGAAGATCGTTCGGCGCCGGACATTGGCGATGGCGTCCGGGCGATGGAGCGATTGGAGCGCATGATAGCGCAGATTGACGTATAGATTCTGCCGGTGACCGGTAGGGGCTGGTTCAGATCGCGCTGAAGCCGTGGGAGGCGATGAGCTCGATCATGAGCTCCTTGGCCTTTATCCGATGCTGGCGGTGGATTTCGCGGGCCTCGTCGGCCTTGCCGGCGGCAATGGCTTCCACCAGAGCGCGGTGGTCGGCGTTGGATTTGTGCGGAGCAGGGCGGATATAGAGCGTCAGCAGGCGGGCGCGATGCACCTGGTCGGAATAGGTTGAAACGATGCTTTCGAGCCGCCTGTTGCCGGCAAGCTGGATCAGGCGGCGGTGGAAGCGGTCATCCACCTGCGCCCAGAGCTGGCGGTCATCACGCCCAAGCGCCTTCTCCATATCATCGATATGGCTGCGCAACTCGTCGAGCTCATCTTCGCTCAGACCCTTTAGGGCCAGGTCATGCGCGGCAAGCGATTCAAGCTCGGTGAGGATCGAATAGATCTCTTCCATGTCCTTGGGCGAGATCGGCAGAATGCGGATGCCGCGGCGCGGGCGCACTTCCACAAGCCCCTGACCTTCAAGAATGATGGCTGCTTCACGCACGGGCGTACGCGACATGCCAAGCATTTCGGCCAGTTCCGCCTCCAGATGGTTGGAGCCGGGCAGGAGCTTGTTCGAGATCACCATCTCACGCAGAAGCATCACCGCACGCTGTGTCTGCGATTGCGGCTTGTTCTCCGGTGTTGTGGTCGAAAGCGTCTCGCCCATGAAGCCTGAAACCCTATTTCGGCCCAAGCGATACCATGCTGCCCGTCTCGGCGGAATGGTAGATGGCGTTTTCGATCTGGATATTGCGCAGATAGGAAGCGGCATCATTCTCGATGGCGCTGCCGTTGAGCAGATGATCGCTAACATGCTGCTGCAGGAAATAGACGCAGTCACCGCCAAAACGGCTTTTGTCGAATTCGAGCGGGATTTCTTGCCATTCCTTCGCACCGCGCCTGCGTGAGGTGAGCCTGCCGAAACCGTCGAGCGCGATCGTGCCTTCGCTGCCTTCAACGAGGCATTCGCCCATGGTCAGGCGCGGATTGTCGGCCGCGTGATCGGCAAGGCGGTTTCCATCGAAGAGCGCGCGCCTTCCGTCGCCGAAACGGTAGATGAAATAGCCGGCGTCTTCGCCGGCAATCACCGAATTGAGCTTGCGCAGATCGGCGAACACATCCTCCGGCTCGCCCAACAGGAATCGGAAAGTGTCGATCCAGTGCACCGCGGTCTCGTGCACCAGGAAGCGCTCCATCTTCTGGAAATAGGGCTGTCGTGACAAATAGGCTTCCGCTCCCTGTCCGTCGCCGGGGCGCAGACGGAAGGTCACCTGATAGAGCTGCCCGATGCGCCCGTTCTCGATCTCGCGGCGCATGACGCGGTACCAGGGCTGGAAGCGGAAATTCTCGTGGATCACGAGCAGCTTGCCAGCCTTCCGCGCTTCGTCGGTAACAGCTTCGGCTTCCTCAAGCGAGGTGCAAAAGGGCTTCTGGCAGATGATCGCTCGTGCGTCGGTGCGAAGCGCCTGACGTACCAGTTCAGCATGGGCGACGGGCGGAGCAGCGATGTCGATGATGTCGAATCCGCCCTCCTCGGGCAGGCGCTCCGCCACAACTGCCTGCCTTGCCCCATGTTCCGTCAAAAGGTTTTCAGCCTTGCGCCGGTCAAGATCGATAAGCGCCTTGAGTGCGACGTCCGGATTGCGCTGCCAGGCTTCAACATGGAAGCCGGCAAAATAGCCTGCACCTATGACGGCAACCGAAAGCGTCATGCTGCGGCCTTGAGTCGACGGTTGAAGGCTTCCAGAACAGCACCCGCAACGGCTTCCGTATTGGCGCTGCCGCCGAGATCGGGCGTCATGATGCGGCCTTCGCCGATCACGTCATTGACGGCAGCCGTCACCCGTTCGGATGCATCGAGCATTTCCGCTACCCCATGCTCATGTCCAAGCCATTCCAGCATCATGGATGCAGAGAGGATCATGGCAAGCGGGTTTGCAAGACCCTTTCCGGCAATATCCGGCGCGCTGCCATGGCAGGGCTGGAAGACCGCACTGTCGAGGCCGATATCGGCGGATGGGGCAAGGCCGAGGCTGCCCATGATGCCAGCACCAAGGTCGGACAGGATGTCGCCGAACATGTTTTCCGTCACCATCACGTCGAACATCTCGGGCCGCTGCACCATCCAGAGCGCCGTTGCGTCCACATAGGCCGTCTGCGCCTCGATGTCGGTATGCCGCTCGGCGACCTCGTGAAAGATCTTGCGGAAAAAGGCGAAGGCCTGGAAGACATTGGCCTTGTCCACGCAATGCACCTTTCCGGGGCCCTTGCCCGTCTCCTTGCGGCGACGCGCGAGATTGAAGGCGAACTCGAAAAGCTTTTCCGACACCTCGCGCGTGATGACCAGCGTTTCTTCCGCCGACTGGTCACCATTCACGCGGCCCTTGCCGTGAGAGGCGAAGAGGCCTTCGGTGGATTCGCGGATGATGACGAAATCGAAGCCCTTCTTTTCAGCGACCTTCAGCGGCGAACCCTGGCCGGGGTGGATAAGCACCGGGCGGACGCCCGCAAAAAGGCCAAGCTCCATGCGCAACTCGATCTGGGGAGAAATCTCCGTGCCGTCGGGGTAGCGCACTTCCGGAAGGCCCATGGCCGATAGAAGTATCGCATCTGATTTGCGGGCGATTTCCATCGATTCTTCAGGCAGGGATACACCGTAGTCACGATAATGACCCGCGCCTGCGGGTACCGATGTGAAATCGAGCCCGAAAGCGCCGCTTGCTGCGGCGACCTCGCTCAGCAGATCCACCGTCGGCGCCATGATTTCCGGCCCGATGCCATCGCCTTCGAACACGGCCACTGAAAATCGCGGCGGCGCGTTGCGCCCGTTGGTGCTGCCAGAAGGTGGGTTTGAAACACTCATCGATCGTCGTCCTCCGATTTCACCGCAGACTTATCGGCAAACAATGTCGTTGACAATGCATAAATTAATGCATACGCAATTTATGACCTTGTGATGTGGCTGACGCCGCGCAAGTGTTGAACGCAATCTCGGGAGGAACCGAAATGAAGCTCGGACTTGGAACTTGGGGTGCGCTTGCAGCCCTTTCGGCTGCCGTCATGGCTGCACCTGCGCAGGCGCAGGAATATCCCTATCGCGACATCACGACCGTCGTTGTCTGGGGTGCAGGCGGGGGTACCGATTCCATCAACCGCATGATCATGGCGGAGATGGAAAAGGAGCTGCCGGTCAATATCACGGTCACCAACACCACCGGCGGCGTCGCCGGCTCAAACGGCATGACCTATGTGCTGAACCAGCCTGCTGATGGCTACACGCTTGCAGGCATTTCCGAATCCAACGTAACCGCTGCCGTGCAGGGCGGCTGGGACAAGAAGTTCGATGTCTGGCATCCCTTCATCGTCGGTGGCTCGCCGGATCTGATATCGGTGACGGCAGATTCCGAATATGAGAGCCTGGAAGCGCTGATCGAAGCCGCGAAGAAGGAGCCGGGTTCGGTTACTGCAGCGGCTTCCGGTGCCGGCTCGATCCACCACCTGAACCTGCTTGCGCTGGAGAATGGCACCGGTGCCAAGTTCAAATTCGTGCCCTACGGTGGCTCAGGTCCTGCACAGGAAGCAGCCGTTGCCGGTGAAGTGGACGTAATCGTTACTTCGCTTGCCGAGCAGCAGGGCCTCATCAAGGGTGGCCAGCTGAAGCCGCTCGCGATGCTTGTTCCTGAAAAGGGTGATATTGACGGCACGGAGATCCCGTCCGCCTTCGACAGCTATTCGGACCTTTCCAAGTATCTTCCGCTGAAGCAGGCCATCGGCTTTGCGGTTCTGGCCGATGCGCCGGATGAGGCCAAGAAGGTGCTTGAGGAAGCCTTTGCCAAGGCCATGCAGTCGGAAAAGGTGAAGGAGTGGGCCGCGTCGAACTATTACGACCTGTCCGGCCTTGCAGGTGCGGAAGCTTCCGAGCAGTTCGCCAAGCTTGAAAGCAACTTCGCCTGGACACTGAAGGAGCTGGACTCTGCCGCAGTCGATCCAGCCGAACTGGGTATTCCCAAGCCTTGACCGCCATGTGATGCGGGGGCGTCTGCACCGGGTGTTTGAAGCGCCCGGTGCAGTGATCTTTTGACAAGCAGAGGCGCTTGGTAATGCAAGACAAGACGAGGCTGCGGCAGCAGGATTTCTGGACGGCTCTTGTGCTGATCGCGATCAGCATCTTCTTTCTCTACAAGACGAGCGAGATCCCGTTTTTCCGCGCCAATGCCGCAGGCGTTGAATCGGGCCAGTGGTACAATTCGGCGGCCCTTGTTCCCTATGGCATCTTCGCGGCCATACTTCTTCTGGGCCTGAGCCTTCTGCTCACCGCAATCCGCCAGGGCGGGGCGCCCAATGCGCTTCAGGTGCAGGCCGTGCGCGACTGGATGTTCTCGTCATCGGCTGGCCGCATGGGAGCGGTGGCGCTGATCCTGCTTTGCTACATCTTCTGCCTGGTCCCGCGCGTAGACTTCATCATCGGCAGCGCGCTGGTCATTCTGGCATTGACCTATGGCTTCCATGTTCAGCGTCCGCGCGCGACCTTCATCGCGCTTGTCGCGGTTCTCATTCCGTCGATCTACGCTCTGCTTTTCCACTTCCCGCAATCGGAATGGAACACGCCGCATGATGACGACTGGCTGGCGCTGGCCGCCTTCTTCGTCCTCACAATCACCATGTTCATCGACATCCGCATGGCTGGCGAGAAACCGGATGGCTTCCTGAAAGCCGCACCGCTCGTGGCGCTTCTTGTGCCAGCCTTGCTGATCGTCGCCATGGCTTTCGGCTTCCGGCAGAACGTGCCGAACCGCACCGGTCTCTTCTTCAAGCAGATCGAGTACCAGTATTACGTCAATGTCCGGCCCTGGCTTTCGGGGAAGAAGGGCGGCTGATCATGTTCGAATTCCTCCTGTCCCAGTTCGCAAGCTTCGGCATGATCTTCGCCGAACTCGCGCTTGATCCGGTCACCTATCTCTATCTCGTCGGCTCGGTCGCGCTTGGTATCATTTTCGGCGCACTACCGGGCCTCACAGCCACGCTCGCGGTCACCATCCTGACCGGTTTTTTCGGCAACAAGTTTCCGGTCGAGCAATCGCTTATCGCGCTCATTGGCGCCTATGTCGGTGCGATCTATGGCGGCTCCTATCCATCAATCCTGTTGAACATTCCCGGCACCGCCGCGTCTGCCGCAACCGCGATGGATGGCCATCCGCTTGCCAGGCAGGGCAGGGGCGGCGAAGCGCTCGGCATGACGACCACGGCCTCTTTCATCGGGACCATGATCGGCACTTTTTGCCTTCTGATCTTCGTCTGGGTGCTGATGGCGGTATCCAAGCAGATTGCGTCGCCCGAAAAGGCGCTGCTCGCCCTGTTTGGCATTCTCGTGTCCGGCACACTGATGAGCTCCGATCTCGTGGTGAAGGGCTGGATCGCGGGGCTTATCGGACTGGCAATGGCGATGGTCGGACTTGACCCTATCCTGTCTGAGCAGCGCTACACCTTCGGCTGGTCCTATCTGCTCTCCGGCTTCATGGTCGTTCCGGTCCTGATGGGCGCATTTGCCATTCCGCAGATCCTTTACGGCCTGCGTGAAGGTGCACAGGCAGCGAACCCCATCCAGATCGGGCGCATAGTGCCAAGTTTCGGCAAGATCCGGAAATACCTCCCCACCATCACACGTTCCGGCGCAATTGGCGTTGGCATCGGCTCGCTGCCCGGCGTTGGTGAGGATGTCTCCGGCTGGGTATCCTATGGCGTGGGTAAAAGCTTTTCCAAGGAACCGGAGAAGTTCGGCAAGGGTTCGCTTGAGGGATTGCTCTCTTCGGAGACGGCGAACAATGCCTGTATCGGTGGTGCGCTTATTCCGCTTCTCGTGCTCGGCATTCCCGGCTCACCGCCGGCAGCCGCATTGCTTGGCGCGCTGATGATCAACAATGTGACGCCGGGGCCGACCATCGACCCGATGCTCATCATTCGCATCGTTGCCATTCTGGTGCTGGCCTCCTTCACCATGTTCGTGCTTGGCCTCTTCATGGCGCGGGTATTCATCACCGTTCTGCGCCTGCCTCAGACGATCTTTCTGCCTATCGTCATGGTGCTCACCACGATTGGCTCCTTTTCGGTCGGCGGCGGGGTCAACGACCTCTTCCTGATGGTCGTTGTCGGCCTTGTCTCCTTCGCGCTGATCCGCATGGAATATCCGATTGCACCGCTTGTGATCGGCGTGATCCTCGGCGGGCTCTTCGACGAGACCTTCCGGCGCTCGCTTCTGGTCTCTGACGGTGATCTGAGCACTTTCATAACGCGTCCGGGTGCGGCCATACTGGTCGTCCTGAACCTGCTTCTGATCCTGTCGCAGATCCCCGCCGTGAAGCGCGCGGCAAGCCGTTTTTTCAGGCGGAAAGCACCCGCAGTCCTGCCTGCCAACAATGAGAGTGCCTGATGTATTGTGTCGCCGTCACCTTCCGCCTTCACGCAGAGAATTTTTCGGCGTTCGAAAAGCGCGTGGTCCAGCAGGCCAGGGATTCGCTTGAGAAGGAACCCGGCTGCTCCGTCTTTGATGTATGGACGGATGCAGAGCGCCCGAACGAGGTATTCCTCTACGAGATCTATGACGACCGGGCAGCCTTCGACGCGCATCTGGCGAGCAAGCATTTCAAGTCATTCGATGCGGAGGTCGCGGACTGGGTTGCGGACAAGAAGGTACTGACCTGGAGCGCGAAGGCATGATGCTCCCGCGCAACGAACTGGCTCCGAAGGGCCCGGAAGTGTCACGCCTGTGCCTTGGCACGATGATGTTCGGCGATCAGGCAGACGAAGCCGCCTCTGCCGCCATACTGAATCGCTACCTGGAGGCGGGTGGCAACTTCATTGATACCGCTGACTCCTATGCGGGTACGCGTTCAGAGTCGATTCTGGGCAGGCTGCTTGCCGGTCGCGATCAGAACGTGGTTCTCGCCACGAAATGCGGCAACCCCCTTCCCGGTGTGGAAGGCAGTGGAGGTCTCTCACCGGAATGGATCAGCCGCGCGGCAGAACTTTCACGCGAAAGGCTGCAATGCGAGGTGATCGACCTCTATTATCTCCATCACGACGACAACCTTACGCCACTCGATGAAGTAATGGGTGCCATTGGTGCGCTACTGGAGCGAGGGATCATCCGCTTCTGGGGTGTTTCCAATTTCCGGCCATGGAAGATCGTGGAGATGGTGCGGCTGGCTGATCGTGCCGGCATTGCCCGTCCTGTTGCCGCGCAGCCCTATTACCACATGCTCAATCGCATGGCGGAAGCCGACTACCTTCCCGCATGCCAGCATTTCGGCATCGGGGTGGTGCCCTATTCGCCGCTCGCCCGTGGTGTGCTGACCGGCAAATACCGTGCCGGCACGCCCGAAGGCTCGCGCGCGGCCCGCGGCGACAAGCGCATGCTTGAGACCGAGTTTCATCCGGCCACGCTTGAACTTGCCGCAAGGGCAGCAGATCATGCCGATACCAAAGGCCGGACCCCGGCGCATCTGGCACTTCAATGGGTGCTCGCCAATTCCGCCGTCAAAAGCGTGCTGATCGGTCCCCGCACGCTGGAGCAACTTGAAGCCTATCTGGGCGCGGTGAACGCGCCCTATGATGCCGACGACGAGGCCTTTCTTAGCGCGCTCTGTTCGCCGGGCACCACGCCCGTGCCGAACTATTGGGACCCGCGTGCACCGCTTTACGGGCGCAAGGTTTCATTTCCGGGGGAATGAGGATGCACGACACATATCAAGTCTTTGCCCTGAAATATGCCGAGCGCAACACGCGCACCCGCGCGGACTCCTTCCTCTTCGACGATGACCATGCAAGCCCGCATGACATGGACTATTCCATCTGGGTCATCCGCAACGACGATCGCGTCATCGTTGTCGATACCGGCTATGACGAGGTAGAAGCCAGGCGCAGGGGCCGGCCGATCCTGCAGTCACCGGCGAAGTGCCTTGCCGATTTCGGCATTGATCCGGCAAGTGTCGATACGGTTATCATCACCCATCTGCACTACGACCATGCGGGATCGCTTGGCGACTTCCCCAATGCCCGCTTCCATCTGCAGGCTGCTGAGATGGCCTTCGCCACCGGTCCCTGCATGTGTCACGGCGTGCTACAGGCACCTTTCAGCGTTGAGCATGTGGTGGGTATGGTCCGCCATGTCTATTCGGGCCGGGTCGTTTTCCATGAGGGAAACAGCGAAGTTGCGCCGGGTATCGAAGTTCATGCGGTCGGTGGCCATTCTCGCGGACTGCAATGTGTGCGTGTGAAGACCGCGCGAGGGTGGCTCGTGCTGGCGTCCGACGCCTCGCATTACTACGAGAACTTCCTGCGCAAGAAGCTTTTCCCCATCGTGGAAAACAGCCAAGCCATGCTGGATGGTTTCGAGCTTCTGCCGCAGCTCGCGGGTGGCCCGTCGCTCATCATTCCCGGCCACGACCCGCTCGTGCGCAAGTTGTTCCCGCTCGTCGCTTCCAGCAACAAGCTGACCGTCAACCGGCTGGATGTCGAACCCGCAGCCGATTTCCTGCAGCAGACGGGGCAGGCTTAGGCCTGATGCCTCGCCCCATGGGGAGAGGCAGGTTTGTCCGATAGCGTCTGGCGCCTAGAGCGCCAAATACTCGTTTCGCAGTTCTGCGTTTTCCAGAACCGATGCGGCCGTGCCGTCATAGACGATCTGGCCCATGTCGAGGATCAGCGCGCGGTTGGCCAGTTCGAGGGCGGCAACCGCATTCTGCTCGACGATGATCGTGGTGATGCCAAGATCCTTGATCTGGCGCACGATCTTCTCGATCTCCTGTACGATGACAGGTGCCAGCCCTTCATAGGGCTCGTCTAGGAGAAGAAGCTTGATATCGCGGGCGAGTGCGCGGGCAACCGCCAGCATCTGCTGTTCGCCGCCTGAAAGCGTGACGCCCTCCTGCTTGCGGCGTTCGGCCAGGCGCGGGAAGTGGTCATAGATCTTTTCAAGCGACCAGCCCTTCGGCTCGGCGATCTGCGCAAGCTGCAGATTTTCCTCCACGGTGAGGCCGGGGATGATGCGCCGATCTTCCTGCACGAACTGGATGCCGGCATTGGAAGCCTGGAAGTCCTTGAGCTTGTGGATCGCCGTGTCGCCGAGCCAGATTTCGCCGCCCTTCAGTTCCGGATCGGTCGCGCGCGCAAGGGTGCGCAGCGTCGAGGTCTTGCCTGCCCCGTTTCGTCCGAGAAGCGCGACGATATCGCCTTCGTTGATCTCGAAGCTCACGCCCTGGACGATATAGCTTTCGCCGTAATAGGCATGGATGTCGCGCACCGAGAAAAAGGGCGTGCGTGTGGCCGTTTCAGTGTCAGGCATTGTCATTGCATTCATCAATGCGCTCCTCCCAGATAGGCTTCCTGCACGACCGGGTTCCCACGCACCTCCTCCGGTTTCCCATCGGCGATGATACGCCCCTGGGCCAGAACCGTCACGCGGTCGGCGAGCGAAAAGACGACATGCATGTCGTGTTCGATGATGACCTTGGTCATGCCGCGCTCCTTGAACTTCTTCAGAAGATCGACGGTCGAGTTGGTGTCGTGGCGTGACATGCCTGCCGTCGGCTCGTCGAGAAGCAGGAGGCGCGGATGCTGGACCAGGCCCATTGCAAGCTCAAGCCGGCGCTTGTCGCCCCGCGACAGGCTTGCCGCGATCGTATCGCGTTGTGCATCAAGCCCCACATCGGCCAGCCAGTGTTCGGCTTCCTCGCGGATTTCAGCCTGGTTGTTGGCGCTCTGGAAGGCGTTGACGGTGAAGGAGCCATCGCGCTTGGCGAAGGCGGGAACCATCACGTTTTGCAGAAGCGTGAGATCGGGGAAGATCTCCGGCGTCTGGAAAACGCGCACGATCCCCATCTGGTTGATCTCGTGCGGTTTCTTGCCGGTGATAACCTCGCCGTCAAAGACGACCGCGCCGGAACTGGGCGCAATGCGCCCGATACACACATTGAGAAGGGTCGATTTTCCTGCCCCGTTGGGGCCGATAATCGCGTGGGTGGTGCCTTCCTCGACCTGCAGATCGATATCGGAGAGGGCATGGAGGCCGCCGAAATTCTTGTGCACGTCGGCAACGTGAAGCACTGCGTTTGCTGGCATGGACCTGTTCCTATTCCGCAGGTGCGAGCTGTTCGGAGCGCGCGGCACTTGGCGGTTGCCCCCCGGAGAATTTCGCCTTGATGCGACGTGCACCTTCCATCAGCCCGCCGGGCAGGAAGATGACAATCGCCATGAAGATGAGACCAAGCGTCAGATGCCATCCTTCACCGACAAAAGGTGCGGTGATGGTGACGACGAAGTCTCTTAGGCCGTCGGGCAGGAAGGAGAAGATGGCGTTCAGCTTCATCTCGTGGAAGGCGGAGAAGATGTTCTCGAAATATTTGATGACGACCGCACCGATGAAGGGACCGACAAGCGTGCCCACCCCGCCGAGAATGGTCATCAGAACCACTTCGCCGGAGGCCGTCCACTGCATGCGTTCCGCACCTGCAAGCGGGTCTGTGACCGCAAGCAGCCCGCCCGCAAGACCTGCATACATGCCCGAAATGACAAACGCCGTCAGCGCATAGGGCCGCGTGTTGAAGCCCGTATACATCATGCGCGTCTGGTTCGACTTGATCGCGCGGAGCATCAGCCCGAAGGGCGAGCGGTCGATGCGAAGCGCGATGAAGAAGCAGACGATCAGGATGACGGCGCAGAAATAGAAGCCTTCCATGCCGGTGAAGCCGTCACCGAAGAGACCTGGAGAGGGAATGCCCGGACCTTGTGCGGCAAGTGCACGGTCGATTACGCGCGGATCGCTGATGGCAAGCTGCAGGCCCGTTTCGCCATTGGTGATCGGGGTGAGCACCGAATAGGCGAGATTGTAGGACATCTGCGCGAAGGCAAGTGTCAGGATCGAGAAATAGATGCCCGACCGGCGCAGGCTGATGAAGCCGATTGCCGCCGCGAAGAGGCCGGAGACCAGCACCGCCAGAAAAAGCGCGGGGATCGCGTTCATGGTCAGAAGCTTGAAGGACCAGACGGCGGCATAGGAGCCGACACCCAGAAAGGCGGCATGGCCGAAGGACAGATAGCCGGTCATGCCGAACAGGATGTTGAAGCCGATGGCGAAGATGCCGTAGATCGCGAATTTCTGCATCAGGTCCGGATAGCTGGCGCCAAAGGGCGCAAGCCAGAGCGGCATTGTGAGAACAACGAGCGCGAAAAGGGCGACGAAGACGTAGTCGTTGCGGATTGCGGCCATGTCAGTTCTCCATGACGCCTTTGCGTCCCATCAGACCGCGCGGCAGAACCAGCAGCACGACGACGGCGACGAGATAGATGATGACCTGGTCGATGCCGGGCAGGATGCTTTTCACCTCGTTCATGGAGGCGAAGGACTGCAGTATGCCGAGCAGGAAGCCGGCAAAGACGGCACCGGGCACCGATCCCATGCCTCCGACGACGACGACGACGAAGGAGAGCACCAGGAAGTCCATGCCGATATGGTAGTTCGGCGGAACGATGGGCGTGTACATGACACCCGCAAGACCCGCCACGACCGCAGCGATGCCGAAGACAACCGTGAAGCGCTTCTGGATGTCGATGCCAAGGAAGCCGACGGTCTGGCGGTCTTCCATGCCGGCGCGCACCACCATGCCGTAGGTGGTGAAGCGCAGAAAGGCCATCACACCACCGACCAGCACGAAGGCGAAGGCGAGATAGACCAGACGCCACCAGGGATAATAGATGCCAGGGAAGCCAAGCCAGGCGCCCACATCCGCACTGCCTGCAAGGGCTGAAGGCGCACTCATCGGGATCGGGTTGGCACCGAAATTGGCCTTGACGAGTTCCTGCAGGACGATGGCCAGACCGAAGGTCACGAGGATCTGCTCGGCATGTGGTCTGCGATAGAAAAAGCGAATGAGACCGCGCTCCATGGCGATGCCGATCAGAAGCATCACGGGAATGGCGATCAGGATGGACAGTGGCACCGACCACTGCACCAGAAAGGCGCCGAAGTCGCCAAGCCATGCCTGGACCAGCGGCGTCCGGATCTCCATGGGAGAACCCCACGGGGTCAGCTTGTCGGGATCAACCGTAACTGTCTCGAGCTGGATGAGACGGCTGAACACGACCGCGCAGAAGGCGCCAATCATGAACAGCGCGCCATGGGCGAAATTGACGACGCCAAGCGTGCCGAAAACGAGGGTAAGGCCAAGCGCGATCAGCGCATAGGCACCGCCCTTGTCGAGGCCGTTGAGCAATTGCAGGACGAGCTGGTCCATCTTCTTCTACATGTCCATTTGCAGGGGAGCGGCGGGCGGATCTTCTCCGCCCGACCGCCCGTTTCATTCTCGGCGGATCAGCACTGGGAGGAGACAGGCCCCAGTTCGCCACCGAAGATGGACGGGTCGTAGCTCACGACATCCGTCTCGACCTGCTTGACCACCTGCAACAGATCATATTTGTCGCGCGGGTCTTCCTTGCCCTGCACGACGAGCACAGGCTTGAAGCACTGATGGTCCTCGGCGCGATAGGTCGTTGGACCGTTGCCAAGACCGTCGAATTCCAGCCCTTCAAGGGCCTGAACGACGCCTTCGGGATGGAATGTGCCGGCGGTCTCACAGGCATGGGCATAAAGCAGCGCCTGCACATAGCCGGTATGGGCGGCCTGCGAGGGCGGCGTGCCATATTCCTCGCCGAACGACTTGGTAAAGGCCTTGGTGCCTTCATTGTCGAGCTGCCAGTCCCAGTTGGCCGTGCCGAAAATGCCCTTGATGGCGTCGCCTGCACCCTGCGCCATGAGCTCGGAGAAGAGCGGCACGACGATCTCGAAATTCTTGCCGTTGACCTGCTTTTCGCGCAGACCGAACTGCACGGCCTGACGCAGCGAGTTCACCATGTCATTGCCGTAGTGGTTGAGGATGAGAACATCCGCGCCGGAATTGAGCACCGGTGTCAGATATTGCGAGAAGTCGGCGGCACCGAGCGGGGTGCGAACGGCCTCGACGGTCTCCCAGCCAAGAGCCTCGGTCGCCTGCTTGATCGATTCTTCCTGCGTCCAGCCCCAGTTGTAGTCGGCTGTCAGGTGGTAGGCGCGGCGGTCCTTGCCGTAGTTTTCGGCCAGCACCGGCGCGATGGCCTGACCGGACATATAGGCGTTGAAGAAGTGACGGAAGCCGTTCTTCTTCTTGTCCTTGCCGGTCGTGTCGTTGGAGTGGGTCAGGCCTGCCATGAAGATGACGCCCATGTCCTGGCACAGCGACTGCACGGCCACGGCAACGCCCGAGGACGAGCCGCCGGAGATCATAATCGCGCCGTCGCGTTCGATCATGCGGTTGGCCGATGCACGTGCGGCGTCGGATTTGGTCTGGGTGTCGCCGGTCACATATTCGACCTTCTTGCCCAGAATGCCGTTGCCCTTGAGCGCCGAGCCCTTGAAGGTGTTCAGCATGCCGCCGTCACCTTCGCCATTCAGGTGCTTGACCGCGAGCTGATATGCCTTGAGCTGGTCCTTGCCCTCCTCTGCATAGGGACCGGTCTGCGGGCAGTTGAAGCCAAGAACCACGCTGGATCCCGTCGGATTGTTACAGAAATCCTGGGCCTTGGACTGGCTGGTGAAAATCGTCGGCATGGCCAGGCCAGCACCGATAATGCCGGTGCTTCTCAGGAAGACGCGCCGGTTGATCCTGTCGAATTTCATATTTCTCCTCCCATTGAGAGCCAGCTGGCATCAGGCCAGCACGGTTCATGGCATTGCTGCCGGGATGAGATGTTCGCGGATTCTGGGCTTCACGCAATAAGACCATGGTTTAATGCGTGTGAGGGGGGGCGGCGGCAGGGGGCACCCCCTCTGCCTTGCCAGGCTGCGCTCCGCTTTCGCTCCGCGCGTTCGAGCGCTGACAAAGCCAAATCGTTGGCTTTGTCTTGACCTCCGGTAAACCGCTACTCACCCCCCACAAGGGGGGAGATTGGCTGCGTTCAATGCAGCTCCTCTTTATCAAAGGAAAGCGTGAAGCTCTCCACGACCAATCTCCCCCCTTGTGGGGGAGATGTCCGGCAGGACAGAGGGGGCCGCGAAAGGGCACCAAGCCCCACAACTACCCCCGCAATTCCCGCATCACCTCTGCCGCGATCTCGAAGCTGCGCAGTCTTGCGGAATGGTCGTGGATCTGGCCCGTAATGATGACTTCGTCCGGCGCGTAAAGGTCGATCAGCTTCTGGATTTCACCGCGCACCGTCTCCTTCTCACCCGTGGCCGAAACACTGAGCGCCTCTTCCACGGCGGCGAGAATGGACGCGTCGTAATGGGCGCTGATGTCGTCAAGCGGCGCGGGGAAGGGGCCTGGGCGGCCGGAGCGCAGATTGATGAAGGCCTGCTGCATGGAGCTTTTGAGGCGCACGGCCTCCTCATCGCTGTCGGCGGCAAAGACGTTCATGGCCATCATGAAGCGCGGTCTGTCGAGGAACTTCGATGGCTGGAAGCTCTGGCGATAGACGGAGGCTGCCTGTTCGAGTGCGGCGGGCGCGAAATGGGAAGCGAAGGCGTAGGGCAGTCCCAGATGCGCGGCAAGCTGGGCGCCGTAGAGGCTGGAACCGAGGATCCACAATGGCACGCCCGTACCTTCACCGGGAATGGCACGCACCTGCGGCGTCGGCTCCACGCGGTCGAAATATTGCAGAAGCTCCACCACATCGCCGGGGAAGCCGTCGGCGTGATCGCGCCCGCGGCGCAGCGCGCGCATGGTCGCCATGTCGGTTCCGGGCGCACGGCCAAGGCCGAGATCAATGCGATCCGGATAGAGTGTTGCGAGCGTGCCGAACTGCTCCGCAATGACGAGGGGCGCATGGTTGGGCAGCATGATGCCGCCAGCGCCCACGCGCATATGCTTGGTAACGGCCGCCACCTGCCCGATCAGGACGGCAGTCGCGGCACTTGCGATACCGGGCATGTTGTGATGCTCGGCCAGCCAGTAGCGGTGATAGCCCCATTCTTCCGCATGTTGCGCCAGATCGAGCGTGTTTCTCAGTGCATCCGCGACGGTGAGGCCGGCGGGCACGGGTGCGAGGTCGAGCAGGGAATATGGGATCATGCGGTGGGCCTTCAGTCTTCGTTGACGGCCATATGGGAATTGTTCAGGACCATCCCAACCCCCGATGTTGAAATGGACGGTGCTTCACACGTCACGGATTGGTGCGGCGTCTGATTTCGGTGAAGAGTTCCACCACCTGATGCTGCGCTTCCACGATGTGATAACGCACCGCTGCGGTCAGCTTTTCCGCATTGCGTTCACGCAGGGCATCCAGTACCGGCTCGTGCGTTTCGGCCAGACGGTGGGCGCTGTCGAAAAGGCGGCCGATCAGCGCGATGCCGCAGCGCATTTCCGTGGCCAGCTCGTCATAGACCTTCAATAGCCTTCGATTGCCACTTGCCGCGCAGAGCAGCCGGTGAAAGGTGAAATCCTCCATGATCTGCTGTTCGAGCGAACCTTCGTCGGCGAGCGCATACATCTTCTGGATCTGGCGCTGCAGCCGATCAAGTTCCGGTTCGGTTATACGGTCCACGGCCAGGAGAGCGGCATGGACTTCCAGCCCGATGCGCAATTCATAGATGTCGTGGAGATCCTGCGGCTCGAGTGTGCGCACGAAGAAACCGCGGCGCGGGCTGGATACCACGAGCCCCTGGCTTTCAAGCAGCCTTGCAGCCTCTCGCACCGGGGCGCGGCTGGTGCCAAATTCGCGTGACAGCTGAAGCTCGGTCAGACGGGCGCCGGGTCGCAGGCTGCCGGACACGATGGCTTCCGTGATCTGGCGGGCAATCTGGGTGACGAGATCGGTCGAAGAGATCGTGTGGAAGACCCCGGTGGCGGGTTCGTCTTCCCCGTTGGCTGCGGCCATCTCCGGCTGATCTGCCTGCTTGTCCATCCGCTCATTCCCCTTAGGCCAGTTGCAAGGGCTCTCACGCCCCAGCAGTCTTCCAGGCTGCTTATCGACTTATGGTGGCAGGATCGACGTCCTGCACCCGTTTTCCACGATGGTTACATCATTTTTGCAAATTGTCGACAATTGACACTGCGGCTGGCCTGTGTTTGCCTGACGCACGAAATCGGCTGCGCCAAGAACAACAAGAAGCATAAAAGGCGCGGTCATCTCAGGAAGAGGGGACCCATGAGCACGCACCGGCTCGAATCGGCGAATGAATCAGTTGCACCCGGCTCCACACAGCCGCGCGAGCGGATCGAACTGGCGGCAGCCTACCGGCTGATCGCGCATTACAATCTTGACGACAGCATCTTCACACATATCTCCAGCCGCGCACCGGCAGATGAGGGCGAGCACGCTTTCCTGATCAATCCGTTCGGCCTGCGCTTTGATGAGGTGACGGCTTCTAGCCTTGTGACCGTGGACATCAATGGTGACATCCTGCGCGACGAGTACGGCGCGGGCATCAACAAGGCAGGCTTCACGATCCACTCCGCTGTCCATGCCGCACGGCCGGACGTCCATTGCGTTCTCCACACGCACACGGTCGCCGGTGTCGCGATCTCCTCGATGGAAGAAGGCATCCTGCCTTTGAACCAGTGGTCGCTGCAGTTCTACAACCGCATGGCCTATCACGACTATGAGGGCATCGCGCTCGATCTGGGCGAACGCGAGCGGCTGGTCGCCGATCTTGGCGACCGCAATGTCATGATCCTGCGCAATCACGGTCTGCTCACCTGCGGGCGCACCGTGGGCGAGGCCTTCGCGCTGATGTTCAACATGGAGCGCGCCTGCCGTGCGCAACTCGCCATCATGTCTTCAGGCGGCACGCAGCGGCGGATCGATCCTGAACTCGCAGAGAAGACTGCCAGGCAATATGAGGGCTGGGACAGCCATCACACGGGCAACAAACCCGATCCGCAATGGGAGGCGTTCCAGCGCCTTGCCATAAAGCACTATCCTGACCTGGTCGAGTAACTGCCACCCGCATCAAACAGCAAGCCACTTGCCGGAAAGACAGAGGCAAAAGCCCGCGCCGGCCCAACAGGGGAACGAAAAGCCATGCTGAAACGACTGACAACATTAGCCGCCGCCCTTCTGGTGTCGACGGCGCTCCACGCCGAGCCCGTCTCGGGCGGACGCGCCAATGTGGTGATCCAGCCCGAGCCGCCAAGCCTTATGGTGGGTCTCGTGCAGAACGGCCCGACCCAGATGGTTGCCGGCAACATTTACGAGGGTCTGCTGCGCTACGACAACGACCTCAACCCCATGCCGCAGCTTGCCAAGGAGTGGGAGGTTTCGGAAGACGGCCTGACCTATACGTTCAAGCTGCATGAGAATGTGAAATGGCATGACGGTGAGCCCTTCACCTCTGCCGATGTGGTTTTTTCCGCCGACCAGTTCCTGCGCGAAACCCATGCCCGCCTGCGCACCTCTCTCGAGCATGTGGAATCGATCACTGCACCCGACGATTACACCGTCGTCTTCAAGCTGAAGCAGCCCTTCGGGCCGTTCCTCGGCATCTTCGAGGTCGGCACCATGCCGATGATCCCGAAGCACATTTATGAAGGCACCGACTACAAGACGAACGAGGCGAACAACACGCCGATCGGCACCGGTCCCTTCAAGTTCGAGGAATGGGTGAAGGGCTCGCATATTCTTCTCACGAAGAACGAAGACTACTATGAGGAAGGCAAGCCCTATCTCGACGAGATCTATTGGCATGTAATCCCGGATGCCGCCTCGCGTGCGGTTGCCTATGAGACGGGCGTGGTCGACATTCTTCCCGGTGGTTCCATCGAGAATTTCGACGTGCCGCGCATCACCGAGATGGACAATACCTGCGTCACCGACGCCGGTTGGGAATATTTCGGTCCGCTGTCCTGGATGTGGCTGAACAACCGTGAAGGCCCGACGGCCGACAAGCGTTTCCGCCAGGCGGTAATGTATGCCATGGACCGCGAATTCGCCAAGTCCGCGCTCTGGAACGATCTGGGCAAGGTTTCGACCGGTCCCGTCTCCTCCTCCACGCGCTTCTATACCGATGACGTGAACACCTACGAGTATAATCCGGACAAGGCGAAGGAGCTGCTCGAGGAAATGGGCTATGACGGCGAGACCGTCCGCCTGCTGCCGCTTCCCTATGGCGAGACCTGGCAGCGCTGGGCGGAAGCCGTTAAGCAGAATCTCGGTGAAGTCGGCATCAATGTCGAGATCGTTTCCACCGATGTCGCCGGCTGGAACCAGAAGCTGGCCGAGTGGGACTACGACATGGCCTTCACCTATCTCTACCAGTATGGTGATCCCGCACTTGGCGTGGCGCGTACCTATATCTCTTCCAACATCGCCAAGGGTTCCCAGTGGAACAATGTCGAAGGCTATGAGAACGAGAAGGTCGACGAGCTCTTCGCCAAGGCCGCTGTCGCGGTAACGGCGGAGGAACGTCAGGAAATTTACACCGAGCTGCAGAAGATCCTGACCGATGACGTGCCGGTCGCATGGCTCCTCGAACTCGGCTTCCCGACGATCTATCGCTGCAACGTCAAGGACCTCGTCACCACCGCCATCGGTGTGAACGACGGCTTCAAGGACGCGTATATCGAGAAGTGAGTGGGAGCCAATCGCCGGAGTTCGCTTTCTTCACGCCCCCCTCTGGCCTGCCGGCCATCTCGCCCACAAGGGGAGAGAACAGCCTTCAGACAGGTGAGGCGCGACAATGATGAAGCGATAATCTCCCCCCTTGTGGGGGAGATGCCTGGCAAGGCAGAGGGGGGTGACTGCGCGCATCCCCCGTTCATGAGACGATCAGCCAGTTCCGAGACCCGATGCTACGCTTTATCCTGATGCGACTGGGAAAGGCGGTGATCATATTGATCGCCATCCTGATCCTGAATTTCTTCCTCATCCATGCAGCACCCGGTGACCCGGCTGCGGTTATGGCAGGTGAGGCCGGTGCGGCGGATGAGAAATTCATCGCCGATCTGCGCGAGCAGTTCGGGCTGGACAAGCCGCTTCTGACGCAGCTTGGCATCTATCTCGGTGGCGTGTTGCAGCTTGACCTAGGCTTTTCCTACCGCCAGCAGATGCCGGTGGCGGACCTGATCTTCGACCGGTTGCCCGCAACGCTCATCCTGACTTTGACGGCATTCGTGATCGCATTGACGCTCGGCACGATCGCAGGTGTTCTGGCCTCTGCCCGTGTCGGCAAATGGTCCGACACCTTCATCTCCACGCTGGCGCTCCTGTTTTACGCCACGCCGCTTTATTGGGCCGCGCTGATGGCGGTGCTGGTGTTCTCCGTCTACCTCAACTGGCTGCCGGGCTTCGGATATGAGACGGTCGGTGCCGATCATGAGGGTTTCGCGCGACTGCTCGATATAGCCAAGCACCTGATATTGCCGGCAACCACGCTCGGCCTCTTCTTCATGGCGGTCTATATGCGCATGACGCGCGCTTCCATGCTGGAGGTGAGCCAGCTTGATTTCGTTAAGACTGCGCGGGCCAAGGGCCTGAAGCCCGGCATCATCCAGCGCCGCCACATCTTCCGCAACGCGATGCTTCCCGTTGTCACTCTTGCAGGCCTGCAGGCGGGGCAGCTCGTGGGTGGTGCGGTGCTGACAGAGACGGTCTTTGCGTGGCCGGGCATCGGGCGGCTGATGTTCGAGGCGCTCGCACAGCGTGACTATAACGTGCTTTTGGGCGTCTTCTTCGTTTCCGCCGCCATGGTGCTTCTGTTCAACCTGATCACGGACATTCTCTACCGGTTCGTCGATCCGCGCATCCGGGTGGGCTGAGCCATGAAGGATTTCTGGAAACGCTACTCCCGCAATCGCGGCGCCGTTATCGGCCTCGTCATCCTCGCCATCGTGGTGGTGGTCGCAATCCTCGCGCCACTCGTCTTTCCGCAGTCGCCATGGCGCATGGTGCAGCGGCCATTCCTGCCGCCGCTTTTCATGGACCAGTATCCGCTGGGCACCGACGCGCTTGGCCGCGACGTGATGGCGGGGCTCGCCTATGGCGCACAGGTTTCGCTGCTTGTCGGCCTGGTCTCGACCGTTGCGGCCCTTCTGATCGGCATACCGATTGGCGCGCTTGCAGGCTATTTCGGCGGCTGGGCCGATGATGCGCTGATGCGCTTCACCGAGTTCTTCCAGACCGTGCCGAGTTTCGCGCTGGCCATCGTGCTTGTCGCGATCTTCCAGCCGAGCATCTATTCCATCATTGCGGCCATCGCCATTGTCAGTTGGCCGCCCGTGGCGCGTCTGGTGCGCGGCGAGGTCCTGTCGCTGCGCTCGCGCGAATATGTCGAGGCGGCGATCCTTTCGGGCCAGAAAAGCGGCACCATCATCATGCGGCAGGTGCTGCCCAACACGATCTCGCCGATCATCGTTCTGGCCTCGCTGATGGTGGCAACCGCGATCCTGCTGGAATCGTCACTGTCCTTTCTGGGTCTGGGCGATCCCAACATGATGTCCTGGGGCTACATGATCGGTGCGGCGCGCACCGTTATCCGGCAGGCCTGGTGGCTGTCCTTCTTCCCCGGCGTGGCAATCCTGCTCACGGTTCTGGCGCTCAATCTCATCGGCGAAGGCCTGAATGACGCGCTCAATCCGCGCCTTGCACGGAAAGGAAAGTGATGATGAGCAATCCCGTCCTTTCCATCCGCAAGCTGCGCATCGCGCTGCCTGAAGGTGCGGACCGCGAATTTGCCGTCGACGATGTGAGCTACGACCTCAACAAGGGCGAGATCCTGTGCATCGTGGGTGAATCCGGCTCCGGCAAATCCATGTCTGCCAATGCCATGATGGGGCTCTTGCCCGATCTGGTGCGGCCGGTGGGCGGCGAAATCATGTTCGACGGCATCGACCTGCTCACGCTTTCGGAACACCAGCTCATGGATCTGCGCGGCCGGCGCATCGCCATGATCTTCCAGGAGCCGATGTCCGCGCTCAATCCGCTGATGCGGATCGAAGACCAGATCGCCGAGGTCTTCGAGGCGCACAGTCTGCTTTCACCGAAGGAGCGGTCCGCTCGGGCGCTGGAGCTTTTGAAGGAAGTCGGAATTCCCGATCCCGAAAAGGCCATGCGGGCCTATCCGTTCCAGCTTTCCGGCGGTCAGCGCCAGCGCGTGATGATCGCCATGGCCCTTGCGCTAGAACCGGAAATCCTGATCGCCGACGAGCCGACAACCGCGCTCGACGTGACGACGCAGGCGCAGATCCTCGAACTCATTCGTGTGCTGCAGAAGAAGCACGGCATGGCGGTGATGTTCATCACCCATGATTTCGGTGTCGTGGCCGAGATCGCCGACCGTGTGGCGGTCATGCAATATGGCCGCATCGTCGAAGCCGGAACGGCGGACGAGGTGCTCGACAATCCAAGCCACGACTACACGAAGAAGCTTATTGCCGCGATCCCGACACTGGCCACAGATCAGGCGGTGGCAGGCATCGACAAGGCGCCGGTGCTGGAGGTGGAAGTCCTTTGCAAGACCTATGTGACGGGCGGCGGATTCTTTAATCGCAATCCGCGCGTGGTGAAGGCGGTGCAGCATGTTTCCTTCACGCTTGCGGAAGGCGAAACGCTTGGCATCGTGGGTGAATCCGGTTCCGGCAAGTCAAGCGTCGGGCGCTGTCTCGTCCGCCTGATGGAGCCGGACGAGGGCATGGTGCGCCTTGGCGGCCACGACATGGCAAAGCTGAAGGGCGAGGCGCTGCGCGAGGCGCGCAAGTCGATCCAGATGATCTTCCAGGATCCTTATGCCTCACTCAATCCGCGCTCAAAGATCGGCCGCATCATTGCCGAAGGGCCGATGGCCCATGGTGTTTCGAAGGGGGAAGCCTATGCCAATGCGGAGCGGCTTCTCGAACTCGTCGGCCTCGACGCCTCAGCAATTGATCGCTACCCGCACGAGTTTTCCGGCGGTCAGCGCCAGCGCATCGGCATCGCCCGCGCGCTTGCGCTGGAGCCGCGGGTGATCATCGCGGACGAGGCGGTCTCCGCGCTCGATGTTTCCATTCAGGCGCAGGTACTTGATCTGCTGGCCGAGCTGAAGGAGCGGCTGAACCTCGCCCTCATCTTCATCACCCACGACCTGCGCGTCGCCGCCCAGATCTGCGACCGTATCGCGGTGATGCAGAAGGGCGAGGTGGTGGAGCTTGGGCCGGCATATGACATCTTCAACAACCCCAAAAGCGCCTATACCCGGTCCCTGATCGAGGCCATTCCCGGCCGCGAGAAGGATCTGGCGGCCGTGACTGTGGGGTGAGGGAAAGTGTTTTTGCGTTTGCGCGTGGGAGACCCCCCTCTGCCCTGCCGGGCATCTCCCCCACGAGGGGGAGATTGGCTGCTTTGGGTGCACCTCCCCATCCTGATAGGAAGCTGCGATTTCAGCGATTGATCTCCCCCCGTGTGGGGGAGATGGCCGGCAGGCCAGAGGGGGTGCTGCCGGGCTCTACCTACCAACCACGGACAAGCCGCAATGAACCAGGAACTCGCCCAACAGATCCTCGCAGCCGTCGAGGAAGGTTTTGAAGAGCAGATTAGCTTCACCGAAGACCTGATCCGCTTCCCCTCGCTGCGCGGCAAGGAAAAGCCCGCGCAGGATTTCGTGCACAAGGCGCTGGAAGCGCGCGGCTATGACGTGACGACGTTCCGTATCGATGAAGAAAAGATCAAGGATCATCCGGGGTTCTCGCCTGTCGCAGTCGATTACTCCGAAGCGGTCAATGTCGTAGCCACGCATGAGCCGCGCGAGGCGAAGGGGCGCTCGCTGATCCTCAACGGACACATGGATGTGGTGCCGGAAGGCCCGCATGACATGTGGGAGGTGTCACCACCCTATGAGCCCAAACGCGTCGGCGACTGGCTTTATGGCCGCGGCGGCGGTGACATGAAGGCTGGCATTGCCGCCAACATCTTCGCGCTCGACGCCTTGCGGCGACTGGGCCTCCAGCCGGCGGCAAAGGTGCATGTGCAGTCCGTCGTCGAAGAGGAGTGCACCGGCAATGGCGCGCTTGCCTGCCTGGTGGAAGGCTATACGGCCGATGCCGCGATCATCCCCGAGCCGGAAGACGAAATGCTGGTGCGCGCCAATTGCGGCGTGCTCTGGTTTGATGTGGAAGTGTCCGGCCATCCCGTTCATGTGCGCGAAGCAGGCAGCGGCGCGAACGCCATCGAGGCGACCTACCGCGTCATCGAAAGCCTGAAGCGGCTGACCGAGGAGTGGAACGCGCAAAAGGCGAATTATCCCTATTTCGAGGATCTGGAGCACCCGATCAATTTCAATGTCGGCAAGATTGAGGGCGGCGACTGGGCGTCGAGCGTTCCGGCCTGGTGCCGTATCTCTTGCCGCATCGCGATCTATCCCGGCGACGAGCCGAAGGAGCGTGCGGCAGAGATCGAGGTGCATCTGGCGCGCGAACTGGCAAGCGACGCGTTCCTGGGCAACCGCCCGCCCAAGATTACCTGGAACGGCTTCTTCGCACGCGGCTATGTGCTGGACGAGGGATCGGATGCGGAGGCGGCCCTTGCTGCGGCGCACCGCCGCGCAACCTCGTCTGAATTGCAGAGCTTTGTCACGCCCGGCTATCTCGACGCCCGCGTCTTCGTAATCTATGCGGACATGCCCTGCCTCGTCTACGGACCCATCACCGAGAATATTCACGGCTTTGACGAGCGGGTAAGCCTTTCGTCCATCAAACGTGTCACCGGCGCAATTGCGCTTTTCATCGCCGACTGGTGCGGCGTGGAACCGATCGAGGCGGAGGGCGCGAATGGGTGAGGTGATCGAAGGCGTCTATCTGTCCACGACGCTGGATCTTGAAGCAATGTATGCGCCTTATTTCGCAGCCCATGCGGACGAGGTGCGGCTGCGCAAGCCCGAGGACATTGACGATCCGGAACAGGTGCGCTTCGCGCTCGCCTGGTTGCCAGCTGCCAACGCCTTTGCGCCCTATCCCAATCTGAGGCTCGCCTCGTCCATTGCGGCGGGCGTGGATTCCATCGTCAATTGCCCGAGTTTGCCGAAAGACGCCGTCGTGGCGCGTATTCGCGACGAGAACCAGGCCGATTTCATGGCCGGGTTCGCCGCGTGGCATGTGGTCTGGCACCACCGCAATATGGGCCATCACATCAGGCACGAAGCCAGGCAGGAATGGTCGCGGCTGGGCATCGACGCCTTCATCCCGCCGCGTGAATGCACGGTCGGCATCCTGGGCTTCGGGATGATGGGTCAGGCCATTGCACGCGCGGTCATGGGCATGGGCTTCCAGGTCGCGGCAGGCGTGCGCTCGATGCCGGACCATCCGGTTGCCGGTGTTGAATATCACGCAGGCGAACACTCGGCCTATGATGTCGCTGCGGTGTCCGACATTCTTGTCAATGTGCTGCCGCTCACCCGCCAGACACGCGGCCTGCTCGACGCGCGCTTCTTTGCGGCCATGAAGAAAGGGGCGGCGCTGATCCAGCTTGGGCGGGGCGAACATCTGGTGGAGCGTGACCTCGTGGCGGCACTTGATGCCGGTCATGTCCGCAGTGCCTCTCTCGACGTGTTCGAGCGCGAACCACTGCCGCCCGAACATCCGTTCTGGCGCGATGAACGCGTGCTCGTCACGCCGCATCAGGCTTGCGAATGCTCACCCACAAAGACGGCCGAACAGGTGAGCGAGGCTGCACTTGCTGTTGTCAGAGGCGAAACCCCGCGCACGGCTGTCGACCGCGCAAGCGGCTATTGAATTTTCGAGGAGGCGAAGGGTCCATGAAGGCCATTTTTGACGAGCGTCAGCTCAAGCACAATCCGGAGCGTTATTTCCGGCGCGGGGCTTATATTCCCCATCCCGAACAGCCACAGCGCGCCATCCTGATCCGCGACATGCTGAAGAAGAACGGCTTCCCGATCGAGACACCACGCGATTTCGGCGAAGCTCCGATCAGGGCGGTGCATGATGGTGCTTACGTCGATTTCTGGAAGGATGCCTATCAGCGCTGGAAGGCGGAAGCCGGCAACCAGGAGCCAATCCCGAACTGCCATCCGGGCAGACGGGCAGGCCGTCCTTCCGCGTCCATTTTCGGGCAGCTTGGCTGGTATGCGACCGACACCTCCGTGCCGCTGACGGAAGGCACCTGGGAAGCCATCTACTGGTCAGCCCAAACGGCCGTCGAGACGGCGGAGCGGGTGAAGGCTGGCGAGCGCGCCGTCTACGGACTTTGCCGCCCGCCGGGCCATCATGCGCTGTCGGACGCTTCCAACGGGTTCTGCGCCTTCAACAATGCGGCTATTGCCGCGCAGGTGTTGCGCGGGAAATTCTCCAAGGTCGCGGTGCTCGACATCGACACCCATACCGGTAATGGCACGCTCGACATCTTCTATGAGCGCGGCGACGTGTTTGTCTGTTCGCTGCACACCGACCCCACCAACTATCCCACCTACTATCTCGGATATGAGGACGAGCGTGGTGAGGGAGAGGGCGTGGGCGCAACGCTCAATCTCTGTCTGCAACCCGGCGCCGATGTGGACACGATCCTTGGCCGTTTCCGCGAGGGGCTGCAGGCGATCCGGGATTTCGGTGCCGAAGCGATTGTCATTTCGCTCGGCTTCGACATGGCAGATGACGACCCGCTTTCGGAAGTGAAGATGACGGGCCAGGGCTTTGCCACAATGGCGCGGGAAATCGTGGCTCTTGGCCTGCCCACCGCCCTCATTCAGGAAGGTGGCTATCTGGGGCCGTCGCTGACGGACAATGCGGAAATCTATCTGACGGCCACGCGCGACGCGTTGGCTGCAACGCCCGAAGAGGTGTAATGCCATGAACAAGCCACTGCCCAATTCCATAGAGGCACGTGACGTCGCCTATCACCTGCATTCCTACACCGATGCCCGCAAGCACGAGGAGGCTGGCCCGCTTATCGTCGAGAAGGGCGAGGGCATCTATGTCGAGGACAATAACGGCAAGCGCTATATCGAGGGCATGGCTGGCCTGTGGAGCGTGGCGCTCGGTTTTGGCGAGCAGCGCCTGATCGATGCGGCAACGCGCCAGATGCAGAAGCTGCCCTATTATCACACCTTCACCCACAAGGGGCACGGACCCTCTGCCGAGCTGGCCGAAAAGCTCGTCAACATGGCTCCGGTGCCCATGTCCAAGGCCTATTTCACCAATTCCGGTTCCGAGGCCAACGACACGGCGATCAAGCTGATCTGGTACCGCTCCAATGCGCTCGGCCAGCCGGAGCGCAAGAAGATCATCTCGCGGGTAAAAGGCTATCATGGCGTCACGCTGGCTGCCGCCAGCCTTACGGGCCTTCCCAACAATCACCGCTCCTTCGATCTGCCCATCGAGGGCGTGCTGCACACGACCTGCCCGCATTACCGCACCATGAAGAAGGAGGGCGAGAGCGAGCAGGATTTCGCGAAGCGCTGTGCGGTCGACCTGGAAGAGCTGATCCTGAAGGAAGGCCCGGAAACCATCGCCGCCTTCTTCGCCGAACCCGTGATGGGTGCCGGCGGCGTGATAGTGCCGCCCGACGGCTATTGGGAAGCGGTGCAGCCGGTCCTGAAGAAATACGACATTCTCTTCGTGGCCGATGAGGTGATTTGCGGTTTCGGGCGCACAGGCAACATGTTCGGCACCGAAACCTACAAACTGCAGCCAGACATCATGACGCTGTCGAAGCAGCTTTCCTCGTCCTACATGCCGGTCTCCGCCCTTCTGGTGAACGAGAAGGTTTATGGCCCGGTAGCCGACGAGTCCCACAAGATCGGGGTCTGGGGCCACGGCTATACGGGCAGCGGCCATCCGGTCGGCGCAGCCGTGGCACTCGAAAACCTCAAGATCATCGAGGAGCGTGATCTGATCTCCCATGTGAGGGACATCAGCCCGCAATTCATGAAGCGCCTGAAGCAGCTTGGCGAGCAGGACATGGCCGTGGAAGCGCGCGGCATCGGCCTGATCGGAGCGGTGGAATTCGCCCATGAAAAGGCACCGGATGTCGGTGCCGTGGGCGGACGCATCAACCGCGCCATGCAGGAGCGTGGACTCATCTCGCGCAATATGGGTGACGCACTCGCCTTCTGCCCGCCGCTCATCATTTCCGAAGCCCAGGTCAACGAGATGTTCGACATCGCGGAAGCCGCGGTGGCTGACGTTGCCAAAGATCTTGGCTGAACAGCAGCACGACTGACTTTTGACCCGGCAGCCTGTCTGCCGGGTTCTTTTTTTACCCGGGAGGAAGCCATGAAGGATGCGATCGAGACGGATATCCTCGTCATTGGCGGCGGCATGGCCGGTATCGGCTTTGCGGCAGCCCTTGGTGAAGGGCGTAAGGTGCTTGTGCTCGAACAGGAGCGCGACCTTGCCTATCACTCGACGGGTCGTTCGGCAGCGATCTATATCCGCAACTACGGCAATGGCCCGATCCGCGCGCTCAACGAGGCGAGCGGGCCCATGTTCAAGGCTGAGAGCGAATACTTCCCGCATCCGCTGCTCACCCCGCGCGGCATTCTCTATATTGCTGACGGCGCACGCGCGCATGAGATCGGCAAGCTGGCGGCAACCTCCGTTGGCGTCGAGGAGATCTCGGCGGATGCGGCGATTGCCAAGGTGCCGCTTCTTTCGCCCTATTACGTGAAGGCTGCGGCATTCGAGGCAGATGCGCAGGACATCGATGTCCACGCGCTGCATCAGGGTTGGCTGAAAAAGGCGAAGGGGCAGGGCGCTTCGGTGCTAACCGGGCAGGAGGTTCTGCGGGCCGAACGAGCGAATGGTTCCTGGCAGGTCGAAACGATGGATCACCAGATCACCGCGAACCTTATCGTCAATGCAGCCGGTGCATGGGCGGACGAACTCGCGCGGCGGTGCAACGTCGCGCCTGTCGGCCTGCAGCCACTGCGTCGGTCCATGGCTGTTCTGCCCGTGCCGAATGGTTATGACGCGGCGCACTGGCCGCTGGTCGACGAGGTGACCGAAGATTTCTACTTCAAGCCCGATGGCGGACGGCTTTTCGTGTCGCCCTGCGATGAAGACCCCGTGGACCCGCATGATGCCTTTGCCGATGACATGGTGCTGGCAGAAGGTCTCCACCGCTTCGAGCAGGCGGTGAACATGGAAGTCACACGCGTCGAGCGGAGTTGGGCGGGCCTGCGCACCTTCGCGCCAGACCGCTCGCCCGTGGTCGGGTTCGACGGAGGGACGGAAGGCTTCTTCTGGCTTGCCGGTCAGGGTGGCTATGGCATCCAGACAGCGCCTGCCCTTTCGAAATTTGCAGCCGAACTTGCCGAAAATCGCACACCCGAGCTCCACCATCTGGTAGAGCCGCTTTCACCAACACGCTTCAACGAGGGAAATTGACCATGAGCGTAGAACGTCATCACAAGGGCCCGCGCATGAGCCAGATCGTCATTCATGGCGACACGGTCTATCTGGCCGGCCAGGTCGGCGAAGGCAAGACGGTGAAGGAGCAGACGGAAGACATGCTTGCCTCCGTCGACAAGCTGCTTGCCGAGGCCGGAACGTCGAAGTCCAAGATCCTTCAGGCGATCATCTGGCTTGCCGACATGAAGGACTTTGCCGAGATGAATGCGGTCTGGGATGCCTGGGTCGATCCGGACAACACGCCCGCACGGGCCTGCGGCGAAGCAAAGCTTGCAACGCCGGACTACAAGGTGGAAGTCATCATCACGGCCGCGAAGTAATGCCAAGCCAGTTGGCAGGGAAATTCGGTTTTCTTGCCAACTGGCATTCGATGCTCTATATTCCTCTGTACCGCACAGGAGGTGCAGATGGTCCTGCTACAGCCGATAGACACGAAAGCTGCCGAATTCGTTCCCGCCCCCATCACGGATGAGGAAGGGGCGGCGATGTTTCGTGCCGTGGTGAATCTCTTCGCCCGCTGGAAACTGACCGAGGAGCAGGCCGCCACGCTACTCGACATGACGCAGCGCAGCTATGCGCGCTGGAAGACTGATGGGCCGGGCCGCATGGACCGGGACATGAAGGCGCGGCTGTCCAACCTGATCGGCATTCACAAGGCATTGCGCATCATCTTTCGCGAGCCGCAACGCGCCTATGAGTGGGTGAGCCGCGCGAACGAGGCGTTTGGCGGACGTACCGCACTTGATGTCATGCTGGGCGGTGAGCTGACCGATCTCATGCGCGTGCGGCGTTATCTCGATGCCGAGCGGGGCGGCTGGTGACGCCGGAAGCCTCCGACATTCCCGAAAGCCAAATTGTCTGGAAAGGCGCGGTGCGCATCATCCGCAGCCTTTATCCGCCGATCGATCTGTTCGAGGATATCGCGGACCCCTCCGACTGGCCGCTTCTGATTTCGGCGGAGCAGAAGACCAATCCGCGCCTGATGGAGACCATCGGCAATCTCGATCTCGTGCCGCCTGACCGCCGTGTGTCCGGTCCCGGTGCGACATGGCTGATGGCGCCTTTCACCCATGTCAGCCCCGACCGCCCGAGCCGTTTCAGCGCAGGCCAGTTCGGCGTGCTTTATGTCGGCGACCGCTTTGAGGTCGCGCTGTTTGAAACCATCCACCACCATGCCCGCTTCATGGCGGCAACCAGGGAGCCTGCTGGCTGGACCTCGCAATTCCGCGAGATCGTGCTCGATGTGGATGCCATGCTGCATGATCTGCGCGGTGAAGAGGGTACGGCGTGTTTGCACGAAAGTGATTACGCTGCGCCTCAGAGGCTCGGCCTCGAACTCTACAAGTCAGGCTCGAACGGTGTCGTCTATCCAAGTGTGCGCTATCCGCAAGGCACCTGCGCCGGCCTGTTCTATCCCGATTGCGCGGCCAATCCCGTGCAGGGGCGTCATCTCGACTATCATTGGGACGGCAGCCGCGTGGACCTTGTGCGCGAGATTCGCGGCGATGGGCAGGAGGGGCAGGTCTTCCGCGTGGCAGACAGCGACTAGCCGCTCATCCGCTGCAGCCAGTTTCGCAGATCGCGCTCCGCACTTTCCAGACTTTCCGCATTGATCGCGCGCAAGCTGAGTGCACGGGTAAAGGCGCGCGTGCGCTTGTTGATCGGCAGGTCGTCCGGAGCCTCCTCGAGATCATCCACGCCGAGCTTGTCATAGAGCGAAAGCAGCCGGTTCTGCACCGTGCGCAGCGACATGTTCTGCCGCTTGGCGATCCATTTGTCCGGCAGACCGAGCGACATGTCGATCAGCACCGCATATTCACTGTCGGTGAGTGTGGCATGGGTGCGGGTCTGGCGTTGCTGCACGGAATGGATTTCGCGATCCACGACGATCTGGCTCTCCACCAGCACCGAACGCAGCGCCAGATGCAGCCGCTCGCGCGAGGCGGTTTTCAGCACGTAGCCATAGGATGTCTCGGCGGGCACGATGCGCGCGATCCCGCGCATATAGGCTTCGTCCGAATAATTCGACCAGAAGAGAATGCGCGTCGTGGGCCGCTCCGCCCAGATTGTGCGCGCGGCATCAATGCCGTTGCGCTCCTTCATTTGCAGGTCCATGACGATGGCTTCCACGCCATGCTCGCGCGCTTCCTCCTCGCCTACGCGCCCATTGAGCGCGTGCAATATCTCGTCCGCTTCGGGGATGGCTTGGGTGACTGCCTCGCGCAGATAGCTCAGATGGAACTTGTCGTCCTCTACGAGAAGGATCTTCATGCGTCTTGCCTTGCAGGGCGTGAGGAGGGAGCGCTCTTGGCGAGCACGACCTCCACCGAGGTGCCCGTGTCGGTGTGAATATTGAATGCCGCGTCGATGAGGCGGGCGCGCGTGCGCATATGTGAAAGGCCGCCCGCGGCCTTGATGTCCTCGAAGCGCGGCACCCCGTTATCGCGGATGGAGAGTTTCAACCCCTTGCCGTGGGGCGCGACCAGAACTTCGATCCGATCTCCTCCGGAATGCCTTGCGGCATTGTTGATGGCCTCTTGCGCAATGCGAAAAAGTGCGATGCGCGTAGTTGCATCCAGCCGGTCGATCAGCCCGTGGGTTTCGTCATGAACCGCGATTTCCACCTCGCCCTCGTCGCCAACCGCACGCTCCAGATGAATGCGCAATGCGTGAACGAAGCCGAACATCTGCAACAGGGTCGGCACGGCGGTGTCGATGATCTGGCGCAGATCCTGAATGCAGTCCTGCAAGCGGTTGGAGATCGCCGCGCGCTCCTGCACGGTCTCCGCCCGCTCCAGGTCGCGCATGATGCGGGTGAGATCGGCAAGTGTCTGGTCGTGAAGATCCATCCCGATGCGCTGGCGTTCCTGCTCCAGCGCGCGCGTGAGTTCGAGCGCCCCCTGGCGCAGACCTTCCTCGCGTGCCTGCGCTTCCGCACGGGTGATCGCCGCCTGTTTCGCCTGCTCGTTTGCGCGCAGCGAATAGAAATAGGGTGCCAGCACATCAGCCACATGGCGCATGCGCTCCACATCCGCCTCGCTGTAGTGGTCGGGCTTGTTGGATGAACAGTTGAGTGCGCCGATGGTGCGGCCGAGCACCTTCATCGCAACATTGATGCGGCTTCGAAGCTGGTGGCGCAGGATCGGCTCGGAGATTGCGCCGGGAAACATGTAGCGCGGGTCTTCCATTGCATTGCCGGTCAGCATGTAGTCCGTCTCGCCATAGAGTATCGAGCGCACCGGCGAGATGTGCACCGAGGTTCGCCGCAGGCTCCAGCGCGTGTGAAGGCCGACCTCGTAGCTCGTGTTCCACTGCACTTCATCATCGATCAGGCAGACATCCAGATGGTCGATCGGCAGCAGGTTCTCGATCTCCGCCTTTACCGCGCGCAGAGCCGATTTGATCTCCACCTGCCCGGCGAGATGGCTTGATATGCGCAGGAGCGAGAGAAGCGGGTTCGGCTCCTCCTCGCGCGCAAGCGCCTGTTCCTGTCCCATGTGACAAGCTCCTCCCGCTTATCCCGTTGTTTGCAGATTTTGGGGCAGCGTGCCCCAGGCGGCAAGCAAACTGTGGGATCAGGTCCGCATCTCAGTTGCGGGTTCCCGCAATCAAGCTGCGCTGCGTGCGCTTTACCACATAACAGCGGATGCCTAGGCTTCCTGTCAGCGCATGGGAGAAATGGATGCGCTGGAGCAAAGGCGCCTTGCGCCATGGGAGGAACTATGACCTTGAGGAACAAGCTCATGGGCGCGGCCGCGCTCGTGGCAATTTGTGTGCCTGCAATCGCGCAGGCCGATACATCCGACAAGCGCATCGCGCTTTCAAACAACTATGCCGGCAATTCCTGGCGTCAGGCCATGCTTGAGAGCTGGAAGAAGGTCGGCGACCAGGCCGTCTCCGATGGCGTGATCGCTGCCGCCGACGCATTCACCACGTCGGAAAACCAGGCGACCGAACAGGCCGCGCAGATCCAGAACATGATCCTGCAGGGCTATGACGCCATTGTCGTCAATGCCGCTTCGCCGACGGCGCTCAACGGTGCGGTCAAGGAAGCCTGTGACGCAGGCATCACCGTCGTTTCCTTCGATGGCATCGTAACCGAGCCCTGCGCATGGCGCATCGCGGTCGATTTCCAGGAAATGGGCCGTCAGCAGGTGGAATATCTTGCCGGTCGTCTACCGGAGGGCGGCAATCTTCTGGAGATCCGTGGCCTCGCCGGAGTTTTCGTCGATGACGAAATCCACGCCGGTATCGCAGCAGGCGTAGAAGAGTATGACAAGTTCGAGATCGTCGGCGCGGTGCATGGCGACTGGGCGCAGGATGTGGCGCAGAAGGCTGTTGCCGGTATCCTGCCAAGCCTTCCCGACATTCAAGGCGTGGTTACCCAGGGCGGTGACGGCTATGGCGCCGCACAGGCCATTGCGGCTGCCGGCCGTGACACGCCGATCATCGTCATGGGCAACCGCCAGGACGAGATGAAGTGGTGGGCCGAGCAGCGCGATGCCAATGGCTATGAGACGCTGTCGCTATCCATCGCGCCGGGTGTTTCCACGCTCGCTTTGTGGGTTGCACAGCAGGTTCTGGACGGTGCGGAAGTGCCCAAGGACTTGACCGTGCCATTCCTGAAGGTGACGCAGGACACGCTGGACGAAGCGCTCGAAACAACGCCTGAAGGCTCCGTGGCCAATGTCGAATACAGCCTTGAAGACGCCAAGGCCGTGATCGCCGACGCCAACTGAAAAGGGAGCACAGCTTGAAGCCGGATAGCCCAAGCGGCAGTCCGGCTCCTGCCCCACTGGTTTCCCTCTCCGACGTGCGCATGCAGTTTGGTGCGGTGCGCGCGCTGGATGGGGTGAGCCTGACCATCAGTCCCGGCGAATGTGTCGGGCTGATCGGGCATAACGGAGCCGGCAAGTCGACCGCAGTCAATGTCATCAATGGCGGCCTCACTCCGACCGGGGGCACCGTTGGATATCGCCTTGCCGATGGCAGCAGTGCCTCAGGCGCGGCAGGAGCAAGGGCAGCCGGCATCAGAAGCGTTTTCCAGGAGCTTTCGCTCTGCCCGAACCTGACGGTCGCGGAAAATCTGCGCATTCCCCAGCATGACCTGAAAGGCTGGGGCTGGCGCAGGCGGGCGACCAGGCGCATTGCACAGGCGCTCGACCAGATATTTCCCGGCCACCGCATCGAGCCGGGCATGGTGGTGGGCGATCTGACCCTCGCCGAGCGGCAGATGGTGGAGATCGCCACCGGTTTTGCCGAGGCAAGCGCGCCTGCAAAACTCGTCATTCTTGACGAGCCGACATCCTCGCTCGACGCCTCCATCGCCCGTCAGCTTCTCGACCATGTGCGCGGTTTCTGCGCCAGGGGTGGCGCGGTTATCTTCATTTCGCACATGCTTGGCGAGGTGTTCGAGGTCGCAACCCGCATCGACGTGATGAAGGATGGCCGCATCATTGATTCACGGCCCACATCAGGCTTTACCCAGCAAGGCCTCATCGACGCCATGGGCCATGTTGCTTCGCAGGAAGCCGTGACGGCTGTGCGCGAGAATGCGGAGGAGCGCATCGGCGAAGAAGTTCTGGCCACATCCGAGGGGCTGTCGGCCCGCAGCGGCGAGATCGTGGGGCTTGCAGGTCTTGCCGGTCACGGACAGGCGGAAGCGCTGTCGCGCTTCTTCATGTCGCGCTCTGGAACCATGCGCCAGGCCTCCAGGCCGGAAGTGGTTTTCGTGGCTGGCGACCGTGGCCGCGACGGCGTCATGCCGCTCTGGTCCATCCTGAAGAACCTGACGCTGACGCATCTGCCATCCCTTACGCAAAAGTCGCTGGTCGACAGTATCGCGGAAAAGACACTTGGCGCGGACTGGAAGGCGCGGATCGGCATTCGAACCGGTGACATGAACAATCCAATCCTTTCGCTTTCGGGCGGCAATCAGCAGAAAGTGCTCTTCGCCCGCGCGCTTGCCTCCACCGCACCCATCGTCGTCATGGACGACCCGATGCGCGGCGTGGATGTCGGTACCAAGCGCGAAGCCTATGAAATGATCCGCCGCGAGGCGGCCTCAGGCCGCACATTCCTGTGGTATTCGACCGAGACGGAAGAGGTCTGCCAGTGCGACCGGGTCTTCGTCTATCGCAATGGCGAGATCTCGGCCGAACTGACCGGCGACCAGATCAATGAGGAGAACATCCTCGCAGCCTCCTTCGAAATGCAGGAGCACGCTGCATGAACGGAAAATTCCGCATTCTTCTGCCCGTGATCTCGCTGGGCGTGCTTCTGGCTGCGGTGTTTTACCTGCAGCCGCGCGCCATGAGTTATTTCGGGCTCAATCTCCTGTTCAATCTGGCGGTGCCGATCGCACTGGCAACGATTGCGCAGATGATGATCATCATGGTCAACGACATCGATCTGTCGGTCGGCACATTCGTCAGCTTCGTGGCCTGTGTCACCGCCACATTCCTGAATGACTCACCGTTGATTGGTGTCCTCATCCTCGGTGCCTCGATCCTTACCTATGCAGCACTTGGTGCGCTGATCCATCTGCGCCAGTTGCCGGCCATTGTTGTCACGCTCGGCATGTCCTTCGTCTGGGGCGGACTTGCGGTGCTCATCCTGCCCTCGCCGGGCGGAGCCGCACCGGGCTGGATACGCACGCTCATGACGGTCAAACCGCCTCTCGTTCCCATGGCCATCGTTGCAAGTGTGTTGATTGCAGCACTTACGCATCTGCTCATCATGCGCTCGGCGACCGGCACGCTGCTGCGCGGCGTGGGTGGTAACACCAAGGCCGTCGCACGCTCGGGCTGGGAAATCGCCAAGCTGAAGGCGGGGGCATACGGGCTTGCCGGCTTCTTCGGCGTACTTTCGGGCGTTTGCCTCGTGGGACTGACAACCTCGGCAGACGCCAATATCGCGCTGCGCTATACGCTCTTGTCCATTGCAGGCGTCATTCTGGGCGGTGGTGAATTCACGGGTGGCCGCGTTTCGCCTGTGGGCGCGGTGCTTGGGGCACTGACCCTTGCCCTTGCAGGAAGCTTCCTTTCCTTCATGCGGCTGTCGCCGGACTGGCAGATCGGCGCGCAAGGCGCGATCCTGATCCTCGTTCTGGCGGTTCGGCTCATCTTTTCGCGCAAGGCAAGCGGACAGGGAGGCGCGGCATGAACACGCTTTCGCAAAGCCTCTCCACCACATGGCGCAGGCCCTGGTTCTGGGCCTATGTGGCAAGCATGGCTGCCTTTGCCGCAACCCTGCTGCTCACCGAAGGGCGGGGCGGGGGCGAGCTGCTTTCCGCGGCCTTCACCTTTGCGGCCTTCTCCGCGATTGTCGGTATCGGGCAGATGTTCATCATCACGCTCGGACCCGGCAATGTAGACCTGTCGATTCCCGCGACCATGACCCTTGCGGGAACGCTCTCTCTGAAATTCATGGGCGGGGACGCAAGCCTCATCCTGCCGGGGCTGGCGGTGGCGCTTGGCGTCGGTTTCGGTGCGGGCGTCTTCAACTATCTGCTGATCCGCCTATTGCGGATTCCGCCGATCATCGCGACGCTTTCGGCCTCCTTCATCTACCAGTCCATCGCGATCTGGTCGAACCGCGGTTTGCGCATCAAGCCGCCGCAGGCGCTTAGCGATTTCGCGACCGGGGCGACGCTCGGCATTCCCAATGTCGCGCTGGTGGGGATCGCGATTGCGGTTCTCGCCTGGTTCATTCTTGAACGCTCGCTCTATGGCCGCTGGATTTCGGCCATCGGCCAGAACATGCGAGCCGCGCGCCTGAGCGGAATACCGGTGCAGCTCATGTTCGCTTCCACTTTCATCGGCGCAGCCGTGTTGGCGGGGCTGACGGGCTATCTGCTCGCCAGCTTCTCCGGTGGGGCAGCACTGAACATGGGTGCGGAATATCTTCTGATCTCGATTGCGGTCGTCGTTATTGGCGGCTCCTCCATCGCGGGCGGCAATTCCAATGTGCCGGGCATCTGGGGCGGCGCGCTCCTGATGTTCCTGATCGTCTCCATGCTCAACTCCTACGGTCTGGGTGCGGGCGTCAGGCTCATCATGACAGGCGTCATCATCATCACCATCGTGGCCGCGGCGGCCGGAAAGGAGGGCTCGCGATGAGCCAGGCAAATCCGTATCAGATCATCGATCCGCGCTTTCGCCCGCTGATCCAGCCCAATGCGCATCTGCATCAGGTGGCTACCGGATTTGAGTGGACGGAAGGGCCGGTCTGGTTTGCCGACATGCAGGTGCTTCTGTTCTCCGACATTCCTGCCGAACGCATGATGCGGCTGACGCCAGACCGTCAGGTTTCAACCTTCCGCCAGCCGTCCAACTATTCCAACGGCAATACGCGCGACCGGCAGGGCCGGCTGGTTACCTGCGAGCATGGCAGCCGCTCGGTGATCCGCACCGAGATCGACGGCAGCCGCACGGTGCTGGCGGACAGTTTCGAGGGCAAGCGGCTGAATTCCCCCAATGATGTCGTCGTGCAATCGAATGGTGCGATCTGGTTCACCGATCCGACATACGGCATCCTGTCGGATTACGAAGGCTATGAGGCGAAGCCGGAGCAGGCGACCCACAATGTCTATCGCATCGATCCGCAAAGCGGGCATATGACCGCCGTCATCACGGATTTCGTCCAGCCAAACGGCCTAGCCTTCTCGGTGGATGAAAGCGTGCTCTATGTGGCCGAATCCGGTGCCAGCCACGATGACACAGTGCCAGCTGTCATCCGCGCCTTCAATGTCGGTGCGGACGGGACGGTCTCGGGCGGGCGCGTTTTTGCCGAAATCGACTGCGGCATTCCCGATGGAATGCGTGTCGACCATCTTGGCAATGTGTGGACCTCTGCGGGTGACGGCGTCCACTGTTTTGCGCCCGACGGGACACTTCTCGGCAAGATCCTCGTGCCGGAGGTTGTTGCCAATCTTTGCTTTGGCGGACCGAGGGGCAACCGCATGTTCATCACGGCCACGACCTCGGTCTATTCGGTCGGGCTCAATGTGCGCTCGGCGGTCCCGACCTAACCGCCTTCCTTGCCGCGCCGCCAATAGGCGGTGATCTGGTGGCGTTCGCGGGGAAGCTTCAGCGTGGTTTTGGCGAATTCGCGCAGGGCGGAAGCTGCCTTGTGCTCGCAGCCGACCCAGAGAAACGAGCCGTCGCGCAGGCCGGTGAGAATGCACTCACCGCGAACCGAATTCTCAAGCAGATCGGTCGTGCCTGCCTGCCGGTCATTGCGAGACAGCCAATGGATGCGGAAATTGCCGCGCGAGACGAGCTGCTGGCGCTCGCGGTCATTGGCGATCTCGAGGTAGACGGTGCCGGAAGCGTTTTCCGGCATCTCCTCAAGCATACGGGAAATTGCGGGAATGGCGGTCTCGTCACCGGCCAGGATGAAGCGATCACCAGCCGGAAGACCGCCGCCGCCCGGGCCCATCATGCCGACAATGTCGCCGGGCCGCGCGGAGGCCGCAAAGCCCGCGCCGGGCATCTCATCGCCTTCATGCAGGACGAAATCCACGTCGATCAGACCGGCTTCCACATCGATGCGGCGGATCGTGTAGACGCGCAGAAGCGGGCGCTCGCCTTCGGGCCATGCCTGACGCCCGTCACTTCCCATGACGGGCCATACGGGTGTGACCCCAGGGCGCGGAGAGAAGAGCAGCCGGATGTGGTGGCCGCCGACCGCGAAACGGGCAAGATCTTTGCCCCGCAATGTGATGCGGCGCATTTTCGGGCTGATCTGGCGCGTGGCATGCACCACCATCTCGCGAAAATAGGGCAGGGGACTGCCCGCCGCGATGCCACCGAACCAGCGAATTGCAGGACATTCGCCGGCGGTGAATTCCTGCAGATGCTCCGCCACGCTCCATTGCAGGAAGGACAGCGAGGTCGCGTCTTCCGCTTCAACCGTAAAGGCGAGGCCATCGGGCTCAAGCCGCGCTTCGGCAATGCCCAGCTCCAGCATCACCCGCCAGCAGCCTTCATTGCCAGAGACAACGCCGTGCTCGCCCATATGCTCGCGCAGGCGGGCGAGAAGCCCTTGTGGGTCATCGAGCGTGATGCGTGTCTCGGCCTTGAAACCTGTCATGGCATTCACGGGCTTTCTCCGGCGGTGGTGATGATGACCAGAAGCGGGATTGCGATTATGGCCACGCTGCCAGCAAGCGCGAAGAAGACGCCATAACCGAAATGGGCAGACAGGAAGCCGGAGGCGAGACCGCCTGCCATGCTGAGCGCTGCATCCGTGGACTGGAACAGCGTGAAGTCCACACCGCCCTGGCGCGGATCGGACCAGGCCATGAATTGCGCATAGAGCGCTACGAAGCCGAAGGCCATGATCGCGGAACCCGAAAGCATGGCAACGCCTGCAAGCGCCCATGTCGGGAATGTGCCGACGAGATCGAAGGCGGCGAAGAAAAAGAGGGCGGCCGCCTGCATCACCAAAGCGATGAGCATGACGGGGCGGGCGCCCCAAAGACGTACCAATGCGCCACCGGCGAGAGCGGCAGCACTGCCGATGACAAGACTGCTGACACCGTTGATGATGCCGATGGTCGAGATGGAAAGTCCTGCATCGACAAGGAACGGACCGAGCAACAGCATGCCGCCCTTCTGGGCGATGACGAATATGGCGGCGACCAGTAGGCCACGTCGCATTTCAGGTCGGGCGAGGGCGAATTTCAGCGATGGCGTGTGGCTGCGTTCTGCTGCGGGGAAGGAAAGGCGGGTGACGAAGGGCAGACCGAGAGCCACGATAAGTGCGACCATCAGCCAGACACCCAATTGCCAGCCGAGCCCCGACACGAAGACAAGGAAAAGACCGCCGCCGATGGCCGAACCAAGATAGGCTCCGCCCACCTGTGCGGCATTGCCCCAGCCATGCTGCGCACGCGGCAGGGTTTCGACCGCATAGCCGTCCGTCGCGATGTCGACGGTTGCGGCCGCGCAGGCGATCACCGTCAGGATGGCGAGGATCGGGGGCAGGTTTTGAAGGCCAAGCAGGCCAACGAGTGCCAAGCCGATGGCAGAAACGCCGCCGCCGATCAGCACCACGCGTCGCGAGCGGTTGCGACCGCTTGGCGGCAGGCGATAGCGGTCGATGGCGGGGGCCCAGAGAAATTTCAGCGCCCAGGGCAGCGCAATCAGCGAGAGGAGGCCGAGCTGGTCCAGCGGCAGCCCACGCTCGCGCATGACGGCGGGCAGGCCGGTCCAGGTGATACCGCCCACCACGCTTTGAGCCACATAGAGCCCGCCAATGGCGAGCACTATGAGTGGTGTGGAAGGCGTGCCTTCTTTCGACCGATGCATGTTCAGAACCTGTAACGCAGGCTGCCGAAGATGGAGCGGCCTTCATCGACATAGCAATTGCCCGCCGTGCAGGTGGTCTTGCGCGTATCAAGCAGGTTCTTGGCATTCACCTGAAGGCTCACGCCGTCCCAATCCGGGTTCTGCGCCCCGAAATCATAGGAGAGCGAGGCGTCGAGGAAGGCGCGGTCCTCGTTCTTGATGGTGTTCTGATCGTCACCGAAGCTCTCGCCCACATAGCGCACCCCTGCACCCAGGCCGAGACCGGCAAGCGCACCTTCGGAGAAGGTGTAGTGTGCCCAGAGGGAGGCCATGTGGTTGGGGGTGTTGGACAACTCGTTGCCGACGGTACCGGCCAGACCCTTTTCGATCTCCATGCGCATATAGGTGTAGGAAGCCAGAAGCCTGAAGCCATTGCCGAGCGAAGCCTGCGCTTCCAGTTCCAATCCGCGCGAGTTGAAGTCCAGCTGGCGCTGACGCTGATTGCCTGCATCGTCAAAGGTGCCGTCATAGATCACGCCATCCGTTTGATCGATATTGAAGAAGGCGGCGCTGACCACCGCGTTGTAGCCGGGGATTTCGTATTTCACGCCCGCCTCGATCTGGCGCGCGGTGGTCGGTTTGGCGACCGAGCGGCTGTTGGTCGCATAGTCATAGACAAAGCCGAGATTGGGCGAGAACGAGGTGGAATAATTCGCATAGGGGATGAGCCCCCACTCGGTGCGATAGGAAACACCGATGCGGCCTGAAAAGGCACTGTCGGTCTGTTCCTGTTCGACATAACTCGCCGACAGGCTGTCGGATTTTACCCAGTCATGACGACCGCTGGCGGAAAGCGTCCAGTTGTTCCACTCCATCTGGTCGTGGAGATAGACACCCGCCTGATGCTGCTCCTGGCTTCCCGAGAATGCGAAGGGCAAGGCTTCAACATCGGGGATGCCGACATATGAGATACGGTTGGCTGCCGAGTAGTCCGACCAGCTGTAATCGATGCCCGCGACGGCGGTGTGCTCGATCTCGCCCGTCGCGAAGTCGAACTGCGCCATGTTGTCGACAACAAAGTTCTTTGCCTGCTCCTGATAGTGACCCCAGTAGCGATAGAGCGGCGGTGCGTATCCATCCGGCGCGACGGAGTATAGCCCGCTATATTTCAGATCAGCGTCGACCGCATGGAAACGCAGGTTCTGGCGCAGGGTCACACTGTCGTTGAGATTGTGCTCGAACTCGTAGCCGATGCGCCCCTGCTTCAGGGTGAAGTCGTTCCAGTCCGGATCGCCGTTATAGATCTCGGAAGACTGGCCATAGGCGGAATTGTAGTTCCACGCCGTGGCACCCGTCACCGCCTGGGAAAGCTCGCCCAGAATGGTCAGCTTCGTGTCCGCGTCCGGCTGGATGGTAAAGGCAGGTGCGATGTAGAACTTGTCGTCGGAATAACCGGGCAGATGCGTGTTTGCCACGCGGCCAAGGCCGGTCAGGCGGAAGAGCAGGGTGCCGGCATCATTGGCAGGGCCCGACATGTCGACACCGACCTGCGCGCGGTCGTTCGAGCCGGCGGAAATCTCCACTTCGCGGAAGAAGTCGTCCTTCGGGCGCTTGGTGATGATATTGACGATGCCGCCCGGGCCGCTGACGCCATAAAGCGAGGAAGCCGGGCCCTTCAACACCGTCACGCCTTCTATGCCATATGGTTCGGTGCGCAGCCATGCAGAGGGGCCGCTATATTGGCGCAACCCGTCGCGGAAGGTGCCGGTCGAATAGGCAGGGAAACCGCGCAGCGTGAAGGCGTCATAGCGGCTGTCAAAGCCGAACTGGTTGGGATTTGCGCTCGCCGTGTAGCCCAGCGTCTCGTTGAGCGTGCGCGGCTTCTGATCCTCGATCTGGTCCTGCGTGATGACCGAGATGGACTGCGGGATCTGAACAATGGGCGTATCGGTCTTGGTGCCGGTGCGGCTCTCCTGAGCGATATATCCGTCCTGAAGCAGGATGTCGTCGCTTTCCGCTTCGACGGTCAGGCGATCGAGCGTGGTGGCTTCCTGTGCAGCTGCAGCAGATGCAGACAGGACAAGACCGGATGCAACGGCAAGTGCAATATGACTGATGGATTGGCTGGACTTCAGACGCATGGCGGCCCCCTGGATATTACGGGAGGTGGCTGGTCTCGAAGACGGGCTTCCTCGGTTGCCGTCCTGCTATTTTAATATGACTATATGAGTCAAGAATAAAATGTGTCCTGAATGACACGTTTTGGACTGGAAAACTCCACAAATGAAAAAGTTTGGGACTCGACAGGTTATGCAACCTATATAATATTGCTTAAACGCTTAACCTCCCCTGAGGATCTTTCCCGATGGCATCGCGGCCCAACCTCTCCGACATTGCTAGACAACTAGGGGTTTCAGTAGCGACCGTTTCCAATGCTCTTTCGGGCAAGGGACGTGTCTCGCGCGAACTGGGCGATGCGATCCGCCGGAAGGCGGAAGAGCTGGGCTATATTCCCAGTGTTGCGGGGCGTGCGCTCAGCACGGGGCGCAGCAATGTTCTGGGTCTCGTCCTTGCCGACATCAACCAGCCGCTCTTTCCCCAATTCGCGCTGAATATCGAGGAGGCGGCCGGCGAGCTGGGCTATGGCGTGCTGATCGGCAACAGCCGCGGCGACCCGCAGGAGCAGGAGCGCGCGATACGTCGTCTGATCGAGCGCGGTGCCGACGGCATCGTCGTCGTGCCACGCTACGACACCCGCGTGACCGGCCATCGTTGGCCCATTGCGGTGATAGATTCCCCTTCTTCGCCCGACAACACCGTCTCTGCCGATCATTTCAACGGTGGCGTGGCCATCGGCCGGCATCTGCGTGATCTAGGCCATGAGAACGTGGTGATCGTCGGCCTCTATTCCGGATCGAATGTGCAAAAAGATCGTGTGGCGGGCATCAAGGCCGCTTTCGACGATCGCGACTTGCCGATCGTCTGGATCCAGGAACTTGAACGCGAGCGCGGCCAGAATTGCCCGCTTGGACTTGTCGATTTCGTCAAGGATGGCGCTACCGCCTTTGCCTGCGTTTCCGATCTCCACGCCTTGCGCGCGGTGACCGAGTTGCAGCAGGCGGGTATTGCCGTGCCCGGCGATGTCAGCGTCACCGGCTTCGATGATCTGGGTTGGGCGGGTGTCGTCGCACCGGCCATCACCACCATGCGCATGGACATGAAGCGCATCGCGCATCTGGCCATCAGACACATCCTGCACCAGCTTGATGCCAACAAGCATGAGGCGCCCGAAGAGCTTGCCGAGCTTTCCGGTGGCGTGCCCATGGAACTCATTATCCGCCAGTCCAGTGGTCCAGCGCCACGGGCAAGAAGCAACACGGATCTGGCGGCGGTCCACGCCAGGTCTGAATGATCGACAACCACAAGGGCCCCGCTTGGAACACCTCCCAGAGAAGGAAAACACTGCAATGTTGAAGACATTTCTCGCCTCCACCGTCGCATTGGCGGCGCTGACAGGCGCAGCCACCGCGCAGGACAAGAAGCTTGTCATCTCCGTCTATGGTTTTGCCCAGGACGAGTTCAAGGAGATCGTCTACGACCCGTTCGAAGCTCAGTGCGGCTGCGAACTCGTTGTCGAGACCGGAAATTCGGTCGAGCGTCTGGCCAAGCTCGAGGCACGCAAGGACGATCCCGAAATCGACATGGCCGTCATGTCCACCCATGACGCACTTGCCGCTGCACGTGCCGAGATCACGCAGAAGATCGATGTGAGCCGCCTGTCCAACTATGACAAGCTCTATGACATCGCCAAGGATCCGGTCGGCGACAATATGGGCGTTGGCTACACCTTCTATGCCACCTCCATTGCCTATCGCGCCGATGAAGTGACGATCGAAAGCTGGGAAGACCTTTTCCAGGACAAGCTGAAGGGACGCGTTGCCTTCCCGAATGTCACCACCAACCAGGGTCCGCCCGCGCTCTACATGCTCGGTCAGGCTATGGGTGATGATGCTGCCAGCCTCGAAGCCCCGATCAACAAGGTTGCCGAGAACAAGGACGACATCGTCACCTTCTATGTGCGCTCATCACAGGTCGCGCAGCTCATGCAGCAGGAAGAAATCCTGGCCGCACCGATTGGCCGCTTTGCCTGGGGCGCCTATTCGAAGATGGGTCTCGACATGGCCTGGGCCACACCGAAGGAAGGCCAGACCGGCGGCATGAATGTCATGGTTCTGACCAAGGGTGCGAAGAACGAAGACCTCGCCTACGACTTCATGGATTTCTGGCTCTCCACCGAGATCCAGACCAAGCTTGCCGAAGCACTGGTCGACAGCCCCGCCAATGCGGAAGTGGAAGTTGCAGACGAGATCGCCGAGAACCTTACCTATGGTGCGGAGACGGTGAAGAACCTCAAGCTTCTGCCGCCGGATGTAATTCTCGACAATCGCGACCAGTGGCTTGACCTCTGGAACGAAAAGGTCGGCCAGTAAGCCGATACAATCACGGGGGCCGCGAAGCGCGGCCCCCGCATTTCAAGCAAGGTTTTCGACCTCATGTTTCAAAACCGGATGGAAGCGCTGGCGCTGGCTCTGCCTGCAGCCCTGTTCGCAGCCTTCGTCTTTCTCGTGCCAGTCTTCATCCTCCTGTCGGAAGGTTTTCGCGCGGAAGGTGCATGGACGCTGGCTCCCTATGTGGATTTCTTTGACAGCGAGCTTAATCGCACGGTCTTCTGGCGCACATTGAAGCTTGGTGCCATCGTGACCGCGGTTTCGGCCGTGATCGGCTATGCGACTGCCTGGTCGATCGTCACGCTGCCGCCCACCGCGCGCGGACGCATGATCGGCCTCGTCGTCATGCCTCTGATGATTTCGCCCGTTGCGCGTACCTATGCGTGGATCGTCATCCTGGGCCGCACCGGCTTCGTCAACCAGACGCTTGTGGGTCTTGGCATTGCCGACAGTCCCATCCGGTTTCTCTTCACCGAAACGGCCGTCTTCATCGGCCTGTTGCAGCTTTTCCTGCCGCTGATGATCCTGTCGCTCATCTCCGCGCTCGAGAACATGCCGAAGGACGCCGTGCCGGCAGCCCGCGTGCTTGGGGCCAACTGGCTGCAGGTCTTTTTCAAGGTCATCCTGCCTTTGACCAAGGAAGGGCTCGTCATCGGTGGCACGCTGGTCTTCACCGGTTCGCTGACGGCCTATATTACGCCGGCCATTCTCGGCGGCTCCAAGGTCTTGATGCTGGAGACCCTGCTCTACCAGCGTGTGACGGTCGCCAATGACTTCGCATCGGCCTCCATCATCGCCATGATCCTGATGGTCATGAGCTTCTCCGCCAATCTGCTGCTGAAGCGGCTTGCAACCGCGAGGAACAAGCGATGAGCTCGCGCCTCTTTTCCTATGCAACGCTGAGCGTTGTTCTCCTCTTCCTGCTCGGGCCCTTCGTCATCATCGTGGCGGCGGCATTGTCGGCGGGCGAGACACTCGCCTTCCCGCCACAGGGGCTGTCGCTCAAATGGGTGATCAAGGTCTTCGAGGTGGAAAGCTTCCGCGCGAGCTTTGCGCTTTCCATGTTCCTGGCGATCTTCGGCACGCTTGCAGCGTTGGTGCTTGGTGTTCCGGTGGCCTATGCGGCCTCGCGCTACAAGCTGCCCTTCGGCGAAACGATCCGTACCATCGTTTCCGCACCGATCATTGTCCCCGGCATCATCGTGGGCCTGGCGCTGTTGCGCTATCTCGTGCTGCCGCTTGACGTGAGCGTGGGTTTGGCGCTCTTCATTGCCCACACCGCACTCATCCTGCCCTATGCGGTGCGCGTGGTGTCGGCCTCGCTCGACAATCTGCGCTCCGACATCGAGGAGGCAGCAGTACTTCTGGGCTCCTCGCGGATTGCCACCTTCTTCCGCATCGTTCTGCCGAACATCCAGAACGGCATTCTTGCCGCCTTCATTCTGGGTTTCGTCACCAGCTTCAACCAGGTGCCGGTCTCGCTGTTCCTGTCGGGTCCGGGCGTGCGCACGCTGCCGATCGACATGATCTGGTACATGGAGATCACCTACGATCCTTCCGTTGCCGCACTCGCAGCGCTGCTTGCCTTCCTGTCCATTTCCATCGTGTTCCTTGCCGAACGTTTCCTCGGATTCTCCCGCTATGTCTGATGCAAATTACCTCGAACTCAGCGACCTCATTCTTGCCTATGGCAAGACGGTGGCCGTCGACCGGCTGAACCTGACGATCCGGCGCGGCGAGCTGATCGCGTTGCTTGGCCCGTCGGGCTGCGGCAAGACGACGACCATGCGCGCAATCACCGGGCTTCTGCGGCCTGCAGGCGGCAAGATCACGCTCGATGGTCGCGACATCACCTATCTGCCGGCCAACAAGCGCCAGCTTGGTCTCGTCTTTCAGTCCTATGCGCTGTTCCCGCACCTCAATGTGTGGGAGAATGTGGCCTTCGGGCTCAAGCTGAAAAAGCTTTCTTCGAGCGAGATCGAGAAGAAGGTGAAGGCAGGACTTTCCATGGTCGGTCTCGACCAGTTCCATACGCGCAAACCGGCCGAACTTTCGGGCGGCCAGCAGCAACGCGTGGCGCTTGCCCGCTCGCTTGTCATGGAACCGAAGGTGCTGCTGCTCG